>JAIPFM010000140.1 GCA_021736645.1 Phycisphaerae bacterium
CATCACACAGGGGCCGTGTATCTGAATGATCACTGGCTGACTGAAGCAGCCAAACTCGAGGACGTGCTGAAGCCGAGCGGTGAGGCGGCCTCTGCGTACGGGCCGGGAAACCAGCAAACGCTTCTCAATGTGGCCTGGTTGCGGCCCGGTCAGGGTTCAGGGAATGCCGGCCGCATTGCGGCCGCAGGGTTCGCCGCTCAACGGGGCATCCAGACTGCGCCCTGTTCTGAGGGAGGCGAGTGTATTGGATGGATAGAGCAGGGCGACTGGGTCCAATATGAGGGGATCGACCTGGGTGGCCGCACTGAGCAGATAGAGATTCGTGCTGCGTCTGCCACGCAGGGCGGGGTCATTGAAATTCGTGTGGGCACACCGGATGGAGAACTTCTGGGGACCTGTGCAGTGCCGAATACAGGCGGGTGGCAGTCGTGGTCTTCTTTCAACGCTAGGATCAAGCCTGTGAGCGGGGTGAAGACACTCTGCCTGGTATTCAGAGGTCGCCAGTTGGACAATGTCCCTGATCTCCAGTTATGGTTTGCCCAGGTGGATGCGTCGAACACAACCCTCTACGCACAGTTCAAGGGTGTCAATCCCAACGAGGCCCGAGTGGAGATCAATGTTCGCCAGACCGTGTTCTATCCAGAGGTCCCGGGCATCAATTACATCACAGTGCGGGGGTTTTCCATGATGCATGCAGCCACGCCCTGGTCACCACCCACAGCCGAGCAGATCGGCCTCATTGGCACCCACTGGAGCAAAGGCTGGATTATTGAAGACAATGACATTCGCTATTCCGTGTGCACTGGTCTCACACTCGGCAAGCACGGTGATCAGTATGACAACACCTCTGCGAATAGTGCAGAAGGGTATGTCAAGACCATCGAGCGCGCCACAGCCAGGGGCTGGTCAAAGGAAAACATCGGCCATCACATTGTGAGAAACAACCACATTTCGCATTGTGAACAGGCCGGGATTGTGGGCAGCATGGGGCCTGTGTTCTGCACTGTGACAGGCAACACGATTCACGATATCCATATTCGCAGGCTCTTCACAGGCGCTGAAATGGCGGGCATCAAGTTCCACGGTGCCATTGACACTGTGATCAGCCGGAATCACATCTACCGATCCTGTCGCGGCATCTGGCTGGACTGGATGACCCAGGGTACGCATATCACCGGAAACCTGCTGCACGACAACGGCCCCAGTGAGGATCTATTTGTGGAGGTCAACCACGGGCCGTTTCTGGTGGATAACAATATCTTTCTTTCCAGAGTGGGCATGCTCGTCAATTCCCAGGGCGGCGCCTATGTGCACAATCTGATCGCCGGGCAGGTGCGTGTCCTGGTCGGAGAAGGCCGTCTGACCCCTTACCTCAAGGCACACTCCACCGAAGTCGCAGGCCTGGCACCCAATCCCAGCGGCGATGAACGGTTCTACAACAATATCTTTGTAAATGGCGGCCTGGCAAATTATGACCCCGCCAAACTGCCTGTGTTCATGGCTGGAAACCTGTTTGTCAATGGTGCCAAACCATCAAAGCATGAAGCCAATGCACTGGTGACAGATGTCGATCCCCGCATCCAGTTGGTTGAAAAAACGGACGGCCTGCATCTCCAGATGATGGTCGATCAGGCCTGGGCCGAGGTCAAACACCCCCTGGTGACAACGGATCTTCTGGGACAGGCAAAGACTCCGAACCTGCGCTACGAGCAGCCGGATGGTTCACCTTACCGTGTGGATACAGATTATCTGGGACGCAAGCGAAAACTCACCAATCCCTGTCCGGGTCCCTTTGAACATCAGTCAGCAGGGCAGCTAAACGTCAAGGTGTGGTAGTCGTTTCGTACCTCGCGATGACAGCTGGCTTGATATCAATTGGCAGAGCCTATTGACTCTGACCATGCACCACGTGAACGGTGACCCACTGTCGCAAAGTGCATCACTTGGCCAAAGTACTACGCTGGATCATGCTGCTCTGCCCAGGCCAGCAGCATTTCAATGGCACGGCCCAGGACACCGGCCGAACCTCGGAACGTGCCGGATCCTTTGGGTTCGTTGGTCACAGTATACCATTCGAAAAAGCCCTTGTTGTGAATGACTCGCTGCACCATGGGCAGGATCTCCTCGTAGGCCTGTTTCACGTACCCGTTGACTGTCAGTTGCTGAATCATGCGCCCGCCGAACCAGGTCCAGTCGCCCCCGTTCTGGTACGAATAGGGGCCCATGCCCTTGTTCTGGAAAAAGCCCTGGGGATACGGCGGGTACACAGTCAGGCCGATGGATGCAGCACCTGAGGCATGCTTGTTGCTGATCATGTCATTGAGCGCAAGGAGAATCTCCTCCTTGGTCAGCAGTCCCGCTTCAATGGCCGCGGCAGTACCGCCATGGTAATAGATGCTGTCCTCGTCAAAATCGGCTGGAAAGGGAGACCCCTCCAGATAGAGGTGGGGGCGGAACTTGTGTTTCGGCGCATCCCAAAGATGGGTTCGCACATTCTGTTTGAGACGATCCCTGGTGGCTTCCCAGGTCCGGGTCTTGCCTGGATCGTCCTTGACGAGTTCGAGATAGTCGTTGATGGCAATGATGAACATGGCATTGTCATAGATGTCCACGGACCTGTGGCTGTTTTCATCCAGTTCCACGCCCCACGAATGCTCCGGCTGTACATCGCCCCAGTCCGCTGTGGTGGCGCCCCACAACAGGCCGTATTTCTTCGCATAACGATGCTCCAGCAGGAAGGTCATGGCCTGAACCATGCGGTCTGAAACCGTGACCCCATTGACCGGCTCGGCCAGGATGGCACGGTCTCCGGTCTTGCGCACATACCTGGTAATGGCCTGTATCAGGGAACTCTCCTGATCCGTTTCCACGGTGTTCTTGTGCGCCTTGAACTGGGGCATGGTCTTGGACTCGATGTACTTGTAGTTGACACTGGCCTTGTCCGCAGGGATGTACCCGTCCACGATATTGCCGTCAGCCCCTTGAAAGTGGAAGAAGACCAACAGCGCCTGGCGAATGGCCGCCTGATTGCCTGCGTCCAGGGCCAGTTCGATAAACGTGTTGAGGTCCCGAATCCAGACCTCGCCATAGCCGCTGCCTGCATTGAGACCGCTCTTTAGGATGTCCCTGGCCTGCAACAGGACCTGCGGCAGATCCCTATTCGCCAGGATGGCTCGTGCCAGTGACACCTCTGCGGAATCGGAGGTCACTGTGTCTGCGAACGGCACCTTGACAATGATGGTATCGCCCTTGCCCTCTGTGTCCGTGATGCTCTGGATCGTCCAGAGGTCCATGAGGTTGTCACCATCCACCACGCTGCCGCTGTAGTCACCCCATGCCACACCATCCGTGGCACCCTGACCCTCACCCAGGTTGACAATATCCCTGAGTTGGCCCGGCGCATCGCTTGCCCTGCGCCATGCCAGGCGCGGGCTGATGTACATGGTTTCATTGGTTTCCTGAAATCCGACCAGGACATCTTCGTTCTTGTTCACGGCCAGGGTGGTCTGGATGTAGTTGGTGGAGGGGCTGCTGACCAGGCCGGTCTGCACAATGGTGCCGTCCAGCCTGACCTGGTGCCACTGCACCGCGGACCGGCCATTGCACCTGACTGCCTGTGAAAACCAGATATGGCCATTTTGGAGCACGAGGTTCTTGGGGTTTCGATCGCCTGATGAGGTCTTCTGATCCGTGCCTTTCTGAGGAGACTGCGGGGGAAAACCGATATAGGTGAGTCCGTGCGGTACAGAGGCCACCTCCACACACACAGGGGTGCCGTCACCCCGGTCCGTGACGCGTCGGATGGTAAAGCGGGAGTTGCTCACTTGAAAGAAGTACAGGTCATCCATGGCATCCTGCGTGGCCACCGGATGTCCAAGATTTCCCGGAAAATGGTGCACGGTCGCAGGCACACCAGCCTTGGCTTCAGCCATCTTCAGCACAAAGGTCTGTTCCGGGCCGCCCGGGAACGAGTAGCCGATCCATTTTCTACTGTATCCAATACCGCCGCCGTCTCTGCCGCCCGTTGCGGACACAGGGTAGGTATTCCACGCACCTGTGGGGTCACTCGTTTCAGACACGGAGATGTTCACGGGTTTCAGTTTTTCTTCGTCATAGTATTTCCAAAGATCAAAGCCAAAGACCCGGTTGTGCGGGTCAAAGAACAGCTTGGGATCGATACCGCCGTTAAAGCCGTTCTGGTGCACGCCCTGCACGAAATGGCCCTGTTTGTCATAGATGATCAAGCCGCTGTTGGTCCCGTGCAGCACATACCCGTCGCCCACGGCAATCTGCGGGTCCACCTGCCGGTTGCCGTCCATGGACCCGTCAAAGGCCAGGAGCCCGGAGACCATTCTCGGATTGCCTCCCTGTCTGCGTTCCTTGACCGTACCGTTTTTATTGAATGTCTCATTCCTGATCGGCGCGATGATCTCTGAGCGTGAAGGGCTGAGTGCGTCGACTGGCGTGGTCTGTACTGTGTCCTTTGACCTGACATCGAGACAGACGAGATGGCCTGCTGCGTTGCGTGCATAGATGCGACCCTGAGCCAGCACGGGTACGGTCCAGCACTTGCCTTCCAGGATACTGGCTGCGCTCATTGGGATGAATGCCTCTGGAGAGGCATGGGCCACGATCAGTTGACCGGTCTCACTCAACACGACCAGTTTTCCATCAGCCATCATCAGGCTGCCCAGCCCCATCCCCGGATAGGTCCATCTGATGTCACCTGTCTTGAGTTCCAGGCATTTCAGGGATTTGTCCTTGGCGTCGATACCGTACACATGTCCCTGCCACAGCACAGACGCATTGAGCCAGTTGAGCAGGTCCTTGTGCTGCCAGATTTCTTTGAGTTGATTTTTTTGGATCTCAAAGAGCGAGCACCGCGACCCCAGGAAGGAAGAAACGAACAACTGGCCATCGTGAACAATCGGGTCCGCAATGTTCTCCTCATAGGATGCCTTCCACGGGATCGTCCACAACAGTTCACCGGTGTGAGCGTTGACACCTGCCAGTGACTCGCAGCCAAACAGGGCCAGGCACGTCAGACCGTCCACCTGGTATTCCACCGGTGTGGAGTAGCCTGCCTTGCCAGTGCCTGTAAACCACACCCTGGAGCCGTCCGCCTGGCGCAAGGCCAGACCGTGCGTACCTGCATTCAGGACCACAGTATCTCCGACCAGCAGGGGGGAACTGCTCAGGCCCCAGGTGGGTAATTCCAGGGCGAACTCCTTGACCAGGTCTCGGTGCCAGAGCACGTCGCCTGTAGCAGCGTTCAGGCAAAAGACCTGGCCATGCTTGCCGACTGTATACACGCGCCCTTGAGCCACCGTGGGTGTCGCACTGGTGCCGCCTTCATAGCCCTGGGGCATCAGATTGCTGGCATAGGCATGCTGCCAGATCTCTTCACCGGTCTTGGCGTCAAAGCAGTACACCACATCCTTGTGAGGCTCTGTCTGCTTGTCACCTTTGCGCCCCGTGTTGCCCATGGTATAGACACGTCCCTGACTCACGGTCATGGAGGAAAACCCAGTGCCCACCTGTTTCTGCCACAACACAGTGGGCCCTTCAGACGACCAACTGGCGGACCAGCCGGTTTCCTTTGAAATCCCGTTCTTGTACGGCCCGCGCCAGTTGGGCCAGTCCAGGCCGGCTGCCGCTTCCAATGGGATCAGGGCCTTGAGAATGGGTTCGACCCACTGATCCCTGTCAATATCATAGACAATGAAGTCCGAGTCGAACTGCCAGTAGGCCCAACTCCAGTCACGCGCTTCTGCTGCCCGGGCTATGGCATGGGTGTAGCGCACACGCGATGGCATGTCTGCCTTATCATACGCACCGAACTCGCCCAGCAGAATCGGTCGCCGGTTCTTTTTGGACCAGGTCTGCACCTTGTCAAAATCCCGACTGATAGGGGCCATGTCCTGCTCCGTGCCCAGCCATTGAATGCCGGATTTGTCCCGATGACTCGACCATGAAGCACCCTGGTGCGTGAACTCCATAGGTTTATAATAATGCACGGTCACAATAAGGTTCCGGTCATTCTCAGGCAGGACCAGTTCGTCCAGGTGATCCACAGAATTCCAGAAGGCGGGTCCCACAATGACTGTACGCTGGGGATTGTCCTTGCGAATGATGGCCATTGCCTCAGCCAGCCACTGATTCCACAGTACTGGTGTGAGTTTTCCATTCGGTTCGTTGAGAATTTCGAATACAACATTGTCAGAAAGATCCTTGCAGTGCGAAGCCACCTGACGCCAGAATGCCAGGAACATGCCTTTCTTCGCCTCCGGATCTGCGGCAATGGCATTGAACTCATGCATGTCCAGGATCACCATGAGATCCTGCTTCAGGGCATTGTCAACAGCCCAATCCAGCACGGTCCACCAGGACGCCCTCAAGGCATAATCCTGATTTGCCTCCATGTGCCTGAAGGGATGCAGATTGATGCGCACCGTTTGAAAGCCCGCTTCCTTGATCAGCTGGAAGTGCCTGGTCTGAAACCGTGCCTGCGCCTGCGATCGCCAGATGGGGTCATACCCAATGATATTGACGGCACGGCCAAGGCGTTTTTTTTGCTCAGGGGCAGTCACTGACGCGCCAAAACACGGGGCGCACACGAGACCGATCAGAATCGCGATTAGGATTGAAGAGAGTGTTCTAGAAATCACAAATTGTCCTCCAAAAGGCGCTTTTTGTCAAATAGTTGCGCGTACAGCATACCCTGGAAATCCGGTTTGGGCAAGTGTGGAGAATGGGGCTACAGTCTGTGTATCACAATGGCCTTGTACGGTTGTGTGGGGCAATAGGCCTGGCAGGCCCCGCACCCCGTGCACTTTTCAGGATCTATCACGGGTACTTGCGTATAGTCTGCGTCTGAGAATACATACTGAATGGCCTCGTAGGGACACCATCTGCGACAGGCTGAGCACTCCCTGTCTTCTCCCAAAAGACACAGGCTCATGTCCACGCTCGCCAGGCCGATCGTTATTGATGCCTTCTGATCCAGAGACACCGGCCTGAGGGCACCGCTCGGACACACCTGAGTACAGGCCACACAGTCTTCGCGGCAATAGTCACGGTCCAACTGTAATGTCGGGGTGGAAAGAGAAATCCAGTGCACCTGGCCCGGATCACGGGTGATAATCTGGCTGGGACACGCACGAGCACAGTTGCCGCAGCGTGTGCACAGTCCGGCAAACACCGGATGCGGCAGGGCCCCTGGTGGGCGCAGAACCGGTTCATCCGACGTGCTGCGCCAATCGACCGCCACTGCACCTGCCGTACCCAGGGCCATGCCCAGAAAGGCTCGCCTGGCCAGGGGTTTTGTTAAGGCCCCCAAAGGAGGTGACGCCTGCTTTTCCACCCGACGCATTGTAGAATGAACCGTGTTTGCGCTGATTTTGAGGAGGTCCTGCAGGGCCCCCAGGGGACAGGCTCGCGCACACCAGAACTGTGGCCACCACGCCGTCAACAGCATGAGACAAAGGAAGCACAGGGGCGACGCCCAGGCAGCGAAAGATCCAACCTGTGATTTGGGCAGGAATGCGCCTGACAGGAGTGACAGGGGATCAAGCCATACGAGCAGGGGAAATCCGAACATCGCGCCTGCCAGGGTCAACCAGACAATCCACTGTCCCAAGGGCACGCCTGGCCTCGCTCGACGTCCCAAACGGCGTCCCACCCAACTGGCGGCATCCGTGCACACACCCATGGGACAGACCCATCGACAGAACCAGCGATGTCCAAACAGACACAACAGGCCTATGACGAATCCCGCGCCCATCACAGCCTTGACTGTGAAGGTGGCCAGGAATGAAACGACTGCGACAAAAGGACTGGCCCCGGGCACCAGGAGTGACAGCTGCATGCCCTGGGTCAGCACCACGACCGTGAATACCAGATACACAACGCGAATCCAGGGTCTCCAGTAAAAGTCCGTCACGCGACCTGCGGCGGATGGCTGCCTTTGGCATGGTTCCAGTGATCTAGCCAAGGTACGCCTTTTGTTCCTTGAGAACTCTCTGGAGTTTTTTGACATCGGCATCACGCACAAGGCAGCGATCCTGTACAGCCACTGCGGCGGCCACACCGGCGGCATGACCTGTGACAAAACAGTTGGGAATCAAACGCACCAGATCCGCCATGAGGATATCCATGCTAACACATCGACCGGCTGCCAGCAGATTGTCAATCTGCACGGGCACCAGTGCGCCGTATGGGATCTGCCATTCTGCATGTTCTCCATTGGCTGCACCGCCCACGCCGATCACGTCAGAAAATCGCGTGGTTGATTTCAGATCTGACAGTCGAATGGCATTGGTGCCATGCAGCACGCGTGTGATGCGTACACCGAGCTGAGGCGCAGTCTCCACCAGATAGACCTTGTCATAGCCCGGGATCTTTCGTGTCTGCTGGATCTGACGCCAAATGACCTTTCGCTGCTCCATTTCCATGCGTGTCAGTGTGGCCACATCCAGCCCGTCCACTTCAGGCCCCTTCAGATTGACCCAGTTCACGCCGGTGACAGGCGTGGGAATACCGAGACGTCTGGGCTTGGAAGCGTCTGCTGCCTGTGTCGTATCAATCTTGTCGAGATTGCCGAGGCGTGAGACCAGGCCCACATTGTGGGATCTCTGTTCAAACTCGGCCCCTGCTGCAGCAAACAGATCTCCATCCCCTGTGGCATCGATCACGACCTTGGCCAGCACGGCCTGTCGCCCGGACTTGCTCTCAAACACGGCACCGCGTGCGAGGTTTCCGTCCATGATCGAGTCCACACCCCAACAGTGCAGGAAGACCTCCACGCCGGCCTCCTCGATCATCTCGACCATCAGGTATTTAACGGCTTCTGCATCCACCGTGGGGTTGGCCCCGGTCTTGCGGTTGATAATGGCACCGTCCATCTTATCCAGGCGAGTCATGATTTCCTCACCAATGCCCTGGCACACCTGTTTGCCGCCCGTGACAATGTGTCCCATGATCAGCAGCACAAGGCCTCCGGTCCACAATCCTCCAAAATGTCCGTATCGCTCCACCAGGGTGACACGCGAGCCTGCACGCCGGGCTGCGATGGCTGCCACAATACCAGCCGGACCTCCGCCTACGACCAATACGTCGGTCTGACTCAGGATGGGCAGCGTGCGTTCCGGTTGAATGACGGTGCCATTGATCAGTCTGGCGTGGCCCTGGTTGTCTTGAATTTTATTTGGTGCAATGACGGAGCTTTTGAAGCCTGCAGACTCTCCAACCGCCTGCCCGAACACAGGCTCAGTGGCGAACCTTCCCAGACCTGTGAACAGACCTGAGAGGCCCAGGGCACCGAGAAAGTGACGTCGATTCATGTCGTTGTTCATGACTCAGGATTCCTTTTTGATTCTACCATGTATCTGCCGCGTAGATGCGTTGTGCAGCCCTGACCACATCGCCGCCCAGGGGATTACATTCCAGCCCCACAGGACGTGTGTAGCCGATCTCCTTGATGGCCTTGAAGACCTCCGTGTAATTGACTTCGCCAGTGCCGGGCTCATGGCGATCAGGCGAGTCAGCCAGTTGCAGATATCCAATGTACTCCTTGCCCTTGCGCATGTTGTCAATGAGATTGCCCTCGTAGCGCTGCATGTGGAAGAAGTCCCAGTTGAGTTTCACATACTGGGAGCCCACGGCCTTGCAGATCTTGATGCTGTCTGCGCTGCCATATAGACAATGGCCAGGATGGTTGTATGGATTCATGGGTTCCAGGATGATGGTCTTTTTGTATTTTTCAAGAATGGGCACTACCTTTTTCAGCTTTTCAATGGCGGCCCCATGCATCTCGTCCTTGGTCAAGCCACTAATGTTGTTGCCCACAACCACACAGAACAGGTCGCATCCCGGCAGCCTGTCAGCCACCTGACAGCTTTCTTCAATGGTCTTTACGAATTTGTCGGCACCGGCCTTGGGATGATTCAGCTCCGTGCCGAATCCCCAGGCCGTAAACTGACTGGCTGTCATGTTGTGGTCTTTGAGGACCTTGGCCATGCTGTCAATGTTCTTGCTCTGATACGGCCAGAATTCTACAGAGGGAAATCCCAGTTTGGCAGCCTCTTCAATACGCTGCTCAAAGGATCCGCGAAACCACATTTCGAGATTCACGGCAAAAGGCGTATTGGGGGTTTTGCCTGGCTTGTCAATCTTGGGCAATGCCTCGCCCATAGCCACAGATTTGGGCAGGGCTGTCATACCGGTCATGGCGATGGCGCCTGCCACGAATGTTCTACGTGATACATCGTTGGTATTCATCATTTTCTCCAAAACGCTAGCTGATATATTTCCAGTTCAAAGCAAGTTGCTTGACCTATTAAAATATCTATTTCACGCGATAACCAGCAAAATATACAATGTTCTCAAAGAAGCTGTTTTGGTCACTCTAACAGAACCCTGCCAATTTCCACAAAAGTCAAATAGACACATCCGCCAGGAGCCAGTACACTACGTTCACTTGAAATCGAACATAAAACGGGAAACACTATGAAACAAAACCTCTATGTATTGATCCATACAATGGCCATGCTCACCCTGCTCATGATCCCGCAGACGCTCACCAGCGCACCCCTGTTGCCGGGCGCAGCGTTTGACTACAAAGACCTGGCCTTTGAGCCTGATCGCTGGAAACAGCAGGGCATCTCCACCCAGGTGGTGCCCTGGGAGGGGGACCAACTGGTGTTTATCACCACCCCGTCAGAACTGGATGCCACGGTGATGACTCAGTTTGTAGGCCGACTGGAAACGGCGTGGTCGCTGTACGCAGACCTGACCGGCAGGCAGCCCCGTCTGTTTCGGCAGTGGCAGGGCAAGCCCACCATTGCGGCCATTCCCAGTGCGACACTGACGTGTGGTTACGGCTGCGGGTACATTGGGGCCACAGGCATTGAAGTCACGGGCTTCTACAACTCCGATTATCCCCTGGCCCTCAAGGACCAAGATGCCTTTCATCACTACTACTTCTATGAAATGGGACGCAACTTTTACACCTTCGGGGATCGTCACTCCCTGTTTACCACAGGCTATGCCGTGTTCATGCGATATGTGTGTATGGACACACTCCGCTGTGATGATTCGGATGTCAAGACCCGGCAGACCATCGAAGACTGCGAAGCAGTGTATGCTGCATCGGATGTCCCTTTCATGACGGCCTTCACCAATCTGTCCAAAGGAGAAAAGGGCAATCGCCTGAGAGACACTACCGGTCGAACGATTTCACCCAGTGACCAGCCCGTGATGTACGCCTGCGCCATGCTCAAACTGTACAAAGATCATGGCGGCAATGAATGGCTGAGGCGTTTTTACAGACACCTGGCCAGGTGCCCCAGGGTCAGGGTTGAGACCGAGTCCCAGGCGATCACGCAATGCCTCAACTGGCTGGTCTCTGCTTCTGCTGCAGCACGCCAGGACCTGACACCCATCTTTGCGGACCGGTGGCGCATGCCGCTGGATACGACGACACGAGAAATGCTGTCCAGGGTACGCTGGTCTGATCCTGCACTGGATGTGGCCAGGGTGCTTGAATCCTTAAAAACCCCGGATAAGGCTCCGCAGAAGATTATCCTGAAACTCGATGATGTGGTCGCTGCACCATCATCAGATGCCTCACCCGTATCGCCCAGATGGCGGAGAGTCACGGAGTTTCTCAGTGACTCCAATCTCAAGGCATCCTTCGGTATCATCGGATACTCACTGGAGCAGGACAACAAGGCATACTTTGACTGGATTGCCGCTGCGAAAAAGAGCGGCCTCGTGGAATTCTGGCATCACGGCTACAGACAGAGAAAGGCCACGGACCCCACTGGAGAATTCGAAGAATCTTTCGAGGTCCAGAAGATTGCCCTCGAGAGAACTCAAGCACTGGCCAAAGAAAAACTGGGCATTACATTCACCTGCTTCGGCCCTCACTGGAGCGGCACCAATGAACACACGATCCGGGCCCTGGAGGGCATCCCGGAAATCACCATGTGGTTTTACGGGCCCCAGGAAACGAGCAAGTTTGCATTCGAGAGGGTGCTGACCCTGGAGGACCCTGTCCACGTGCCGGATTTCGCCAAATTCAAGGCCACCTATGACCGGGTCGCCTTTGACAAGCCGTACCTCGCACTCCAGGGCCATCCCAACAGCTGGGATGACGAACGCTGGGACAATTTCGTTCAAATCATCGACTTCCTGAAATCCAAGGGGTGTGTTTTTGTGACACCCTCGGACTATCTCAAGACCGCCCGGTGAGACCGGCTCCAGGCAGAATCCTGAAAAAACTGGCCTAATTTACTGTTTATCCTGTTATTTTGTGCGACGTTTTGTATGCAGCCGGCGTTTATAGGGGCGATGACGGCTGAAACTGAAAAAAACCAAATACAGGGGCAGACACACATGGCCCAAGGTGCAGCAGAGAACGATGTCGACCAGATCCGGAGAGCGTGCAGTGACCCTGATGCGTTTGCCCGGCTGTATCTGCAGCACTATGACGCCGTGTTTCACTACTGTGTGCGACGGTTGTTTGACCGCCACTCTGCTGAGGACGTGACATCCACGGTGTTCTTTAAAGTGATGCATCACTTGAACTCGTTTGACGGCACAACCCTCTCTTTCAGACATTGGCTCTTTCGAATTGCCACCAATGCAGTCAATGACTATCTGCGCCGCAGCAAGCGGAGACGCAGCCTGGATGAGCGTCTCAAAAAACGCGCCCTGGTTGAATCAACCTTTACCATCCCCTCTGACCCTGACCTGCTCACAAAAAAGGCCTTATTGAAGCAGGCGATTCTGCGATTAAAACCCAGGTATCAAGCCATCATCACGTTGCATTACTTTGAAAATATGAAACTAATCGACATAGCCGCTTGTCTGGACAAAAAACCCTCGACAGTGCGTAATTGGCTTTCCCGTGCGACCCGACGACTTCGTCAGGATCTCAGCGCGGCCATGAATGATGGAGGGTCTGTCGCATGAACGACCACGAAAAATACCTGCAGGAGTTTGTCAGAGAGATTCCGTTTGATGCCCCGGATGGAGCGCATCGGGATGCCCTCAAGAGACAACTCTTGAATGCCTTTCCCAGACATCGGCTCCAACCGGCAGGTCACCCTGTCGGAGTATGGAGAACCATTATGAAGAGTAGAATAACCAAAGTGGCTGCAGCCGCAGCGATCGTGTTCGCAGCCTTGTTGTCACTGAATTTCTTTGACAGGACGTCCGGCATTGCGTGGGCTTCTGTGGCCCAGCGCCTGGAAACCATCAAGACTGTCGCCTACAGTATCACCGCAGATATCAAAGGCCTGCCAGGCACGCCGGAAGGCTATGTCACGCACACAGGGCAGGACGTTCAGGTATCGTACGAACAGGGTGCCGTGCGCATCGATACCTCTCTGCAAACTCCCCGCGGCCCCAGGAACACGCGGACGTATCTCCTTCTGGACGAACGGGTCATGTTTACGGTCCTGCCGTCCCAGAAGAAGTACCTCAAGGTGGACATCGGTCCAGAACAAATGGAACAAATGTCCGAGGAAAAGGGGGATCCGGTCACCATACTCAAGGCCATGCTCGAGCACGACTACACGGAACTGGGACGCCAGACCATCGACGGCGTGCCAGCCTGGGGCATCGAGGTGTCTGATCCCAAACTGGGTGCCAAAATGGGATCCTTTATCAGCGGGGGAATGTTCGATGAGACCATCGTGCAGCTCTGGGTCGATGAAGCGCACGAACTCCCTATCCGAATGAACGCAACCGGTTCATCAGCAGACGGCCAGACCTCCATGACATTGACCATGGATCACTTTCAATGGGATGTGGAAATCGATCCGGCAGCGTTCAAACCAGAGATTCCTGACGACTTCGAACTCCTGGTCCAGGCCCAGTGGGAAAAAGGTCAGGAGGGCCAGGAAATCGTGGAGGTCCTGCAATTGTTTGTAGAATTTGCGGAAGGTCAATACCCCACAAGCCTGAACACCATGACCGTGGCTCAAGCCATAGCTCCGGCGATCAAGGCAAAGTTCCCGCCCGGTTCAGAAAAACCGAGCCAGGAATTCATTGCCAGGCTCATGAAGGTCGACCGGGTGGGCATGATGTATACCACCCTGGAAAAAGAGGGCAAGGATCCTGCCTACTATGGTGGCACCGTGTCCCTTGAAACACCCCAGGCCGTGCTCTTTCGCTGGAAGACCGACGATCAGACCTACCGAGTGGTATTCGGCGATCTGAGCCAGAAGGACGTGACACCCACAGAACTCGCTCAACTCGAAGCCTCTCGATAAATGACCACACCCTGTGCAACAGGCTCTGCCCCTCACGGACAGGGCCTGTTGTGCTATTCGTCGCCCGGTGCCTGCAATTACTGCACTTTTGGTGATCGCCAAGCCCTAATCACTTTCTAACTGGACTTTTGCAAAGTCCAAGTGTTCAGTTTTCAGTAGGCAGTTTTCAGTGTAAAAAACGCGTTCTTCTGAAAACTGAACACTGAAAACTGTATACTACAGGGCTTTTTGCAAAAGTCCTGTTCTAAAGTACTTGGCCTTGGACGCGGGTATTGGGTGTCCTCCATACAGCAGCGGTCCCACTTCTCTGGGGATGTCTGTCTCAATGACATCAACGCCCAATCCCAGCAGGGCACGGTAATCCGGTTTAATCGCTTCCAAGCCGGCCTGTTTGCTGAGGAACTGTCGGTCAATATTGCGGGAACTCCCTGCCATGCAGCTCGCACCCTTGGCGTGAATCCGTTCACAGAGTCCGTCATCCTGAGGCGGTGTATGTCCCACGAACGCGATGACATTGCGCCAGGGCACGCCGGTCTTTTCGAATGCGTCGAATCTCTCATTGTTGCCTACCATGATTTCCATCATGATGTTTTTGTTCAAAGCATGGCACGCCTTGATATCCTCGAAGCTGTACGCCATCACCATGGCGTAAGCCTCAGCATGAAACGCTTCAATCTTGCGCACCACGTCTTTGACGGGCACCTCCTTCTTGTCCAGTATGAGGATCGTTTTGCCACGGGCCCATGCCAGCGCCTCGTCAAGGGTCGTGATTCTGTGCTTGGTGAGGGTTCCCTGGCGGTCTTTCAACTGTAGCTGCTTCAATGCCTGCAGGGTGTGATCTTCCACACGCCCCGTGCCGCTGGTGGTCCGGTCCAGTGTGGGATCATGATTCAGTACGAGGACCCCGTCTTTCGTATATCGCAGGTCGATCTCCAGCATGGACCAGGCGTGACGCAGTGTCTGCTCGAACGTCGCGATGCAGTTCTCTGGAAAGTCTTTTGCCGCACCACCGCGATGTGCACTTACCAGGGGCAGCGCGTCACCATTAGGGGCAAACAGTCCCTGCAATCCCTGCGCAGTCCCGGCGTCCACGGTGTGCAGTTCGCCAGACTGCGGCTGCGCCATGGCGGCAAAGACCGGAAACGATAGTACGACAACACAGTGCACGGCAGCCCGGATAACACTGAAACATTTTGTCATGATACGACTCCCTGAGTGTCATTACAGGATTAACGACTGCCATCACCACGTTCCAATCAACAGACTTGCCTTTTCTTTCAAAACCCCTCCTCATTGGCCCATGATATGATCGCCTCTTTGTTTGTCAAGGGTCAGTGGAACC
>JAIPFM010000141.1 GCA_021736645.1 Phycisphaerae bacterium
TGTCCCCGTCTTTCGTCGCACAGAGATAAACCTTGGAGAGTGAGTCGAGCACGAGTTTGCCCTCACGACGGAGGTAACTGCCGTCGATGACCAGGGTGCGAGTGATCGCATCGGGATCGTTGGGGTTGGCGCCTTCGGGGTAGGTCATGGCCAGCAGGTAAGCGTCGGTTTCCCAGCCATTGGGCATTTCCAGATTGGCGTTGCGGTGACGTACACGGCCGTCGGCTTCCAGGTTCATATAAATATCCGTGACGGTGCCCTTCTGTCGGACACGCAATCCTATGTGTTCGATACCCTTGAGGCGTTCGATTTCGGGAAGGTCGACACCTTCGGTGATGGGCAGGAGTGCGGTGATGAACTTGGTGCGACGTGTCAGATCTGCAGGCGCAAAGCCATAGTAGGTGGTGGGGTCAAGTTGGCCGGTGAGGCCTTCATATTCCACCAAACGCATGTTCTCGGGGTAGTCTGTGGGGAGCCCACCTTCCGGGAAGGTCTCGGGGAAGAGTGGTCGCACGTAGACGCTGGTATCGTCCAAGGTGATTTGCAGATCCAGGTTGGATCGCTTGACGGACGCAGCGGCGTTGGGGTGGAGCAGAAACTCGAACTGGCCGGGCTCAAAGCTCTTGACGTCGTCGATGATGAAGATAGCGTCACCGAGCCAGAGGAAACTTCGATAGTTCCGAATGAAGTTGTTCGAGGTTGGGCCGGTGGCGTCGGCCAGGACATAGCGCAGGTCGCCGGCGCTGAGCAGGTGGGACATGGTGCCGGGGAATTTCGAACCGAAGTAGGTATCTTCAGGGTTTTCCGCCTTGCCGTTAAAGGTCATGACGTTATGCGCAATGCTCTGGCGGAAATAGCCGTCATATTCCTTGGTGCTGTAACCGCTATGGCCATTTTCGCCGATCAGATACTTTCCGTTGTGAATCAGGGTGAATGTGCCGGTATCCGCATAGGAATGGTTCCAGGTCCAGCCGGACTTGATGGCCAGCAGGGTGGAGTCCTCTTCCCAGGAGTAGCGCAGGACGGTCCAGCCGATGTCGCCGTAGAGTTTTGAGGTCGGTAGCTCAGGCGTAGACGGGATCGCCGCAATCTCGGCCGGGGTGGGTGCGAAGAGGAGGTCGCTCGGTGAGCTGGAGATCAGCCCCTCTTCGGCGAGGCTGGCATTGAACTGACTGAGGTACCAAAGATACTGTGGTTTGCGGTAGCCCAGGTTCCAGAGCAGTCTGACCGAGTCAGTGCCGCTTGCATTGCGACTGCTGTCACCGAAGTCAACTGCCATCGGTCGATCTGCGGTCGGGTAAAGGGTATTGATGAACCATTCGCCCATCTGGTCTGTGATCGGGCATGCAGGCAGAGGCTCCTTAAACGCCGTGTTCCAAGAGAGCGCAAAGGGCAGGTATGTCTCGATGGCGAGGTTGGAATAGGTAATACTCTCGTAGAAGGCGCCGGCGGAATCAAAATTGGGCGGTTTGTTTTCAAGGACGCTGCCAGCGTAGCGGACCCACTCTTCTGCGGCGCCGCGTACGCGCTGCACCCAATAGCCGGCCTCGGGGTGATCGTCCATAATGGCCATGGCGCCGATCCCGGCACCGAATACGGCTGTGGGCCACCAGTTGTGTCCCATGGTGTCGAGTGCGTGGATGCGTTTGCCCCCGAGGACCCAGTCATCGAGCACAATTCTCACACCGTTTTCCGCGAGATTGTGTGAGAGAGTCTTGCGCTCGGCAGGGGTTAACATATCGTAGATCGTGTCATAGGCGATACCAAAAGACCGGGGCGCATTGCCCGAGTTGAGGCCTGCGTGCCAGGGCGGATCACGTCGCATGAGTCCGCCGCTTCCGCTGGCTCCGGCGCCGAAAGTCTTGCGCGCCTGGAATTGATTCATCAGTGAGTTCTTGACGTGTTTGGCGTACTTGACCTCACCGGTCATCCGGTAGGCCAGCAGCAGGGAGTCGGTCCCGCCCCCACCGCGACGACCACGACCACCACGGTTGCCCCGCCTGTCTTGTGGTCCCTCTCCTTCGGCAAGCCGAGCGGGTGCGGGTGCGATGGCAGCATCGGCGTCAGCGAGGATTCGTTGCCAGGCGTCAGCGATGATCGGCTCGTTCTCCACCCGCTGCTTGAGCCGGGCGATGTTCTCATCGGTGTAGAGCAGGTAGGGATGTTCACTGCGTTTTTCCAACCTGTCCGCGGCCTGGCCTGTGGCACAGCCGAACAACGGCACAACGATGAGCAAACAAAGGACAGCTTTTACGTGACTTACATGCCTCATGGTTTTACCTCTTCAAATCTGTCTTTAATGGAATCACCATATTCCAGGTCTTATCAAAACTCCAGGCCCTGGGACCCACACCTGTGGCGGCAAACAAATGTGTTGGCACACCCTTCTCAATCAAGAGGAAAGGACGCTCGAAATGGTTTTGATGGGTCCTGGTGCCATCATCCCAGAGTACTTCGCGGCTGTAGGCTTTTACCTTGTCGAACAATTGCCAGTTCACACCGTCGTCAGACCAGGCATGGATCCCGCCTCCTTCTTCTCCGCAGATCTCGCCGGAACGATCCTTTATGATCGCCTCATACTTTTCGCCATTCCACCAAATGTAAGGATCCTCCACATCAATTCTTTCATTCTCAGCTGTTTCAAATCTGAATATGGGGTCTTCGCTCAATCGTTCGTAGGGTCCTTCAGGATTGGTTGCCTTGGCAACACCTAACAACAGTGGAGGTCTCTTTCCGTACGTGGATGATTTATACATCAGTAGGATTTCCCCTGTGTTTTCGTTCACAACAGGCGCCGGATTGGACGTGATCGAGGCATCCCAATGTCCCTCACGTGGCTCAATGACTGGCTTGTCCAATCGTTTCCACGGACCATAAACACTTTCACTGATGGTCACACCCACTCGTTTGTTCATCCAGGCTCTGGTGCGGTCATCCGAATCCAGGTCCGTGTTTTCAACTGTCGGCTGCCTGAAATCGTAGGTATTCCCGAAATAATAGAGCAGGTAGGTGTTCTTGTATTTTATCACTTTTGGATTATGGGTACACAATCCATCCCAATGTTCTTTACCCCGTACAGGCAGGGCCACTTCTACGGTTTTGTACGGTCCAACCGGCGTATCGGCGACGGCATGCACCACTTCGGAATTGGTGACCCACTTTCCAAACCCGAGTTTTTTAAGCCAGCGGCTGGCAAACATGTGATATTTCCCATCTTCACCTTTGATGACAGAGGAACCCCACACCCAATAGTCTGGGTCCTCGTAACCACCCCCTATGGGGGCAGGTAAAATTCGATCAACAAAAGCGGTGTCTTCTGGCGGTTCCTTTCCTCGGGCTGCCAACTTGACCAGGCCAGCAGGCTGATCCGCGTACATGAGTGTACTCCAGGGCATGGTGCCGCCGGTCTCGGGCCTGGTTTTCTGGCTCGCCTTTTGGCACCAGGGCATGTCCATGCTCATGCGATTGTGATAGTGGTTGTATGCCTTCTCATACATGGGCCGCAGTCTGCCGCGGCTTTTGTCTGAGATCTTGCTGTGTTTGTATTTCCCCTGATAGCTTTCGTAGGTTTCAAAGGGTACGTCGTTTCCCAGGTTGTACTTGGCCGTATATTCAAACCCCGCGGCCAATCGGTTGTCATAGGCACTATACAGATCAACACCCTGCTTCCACGCGATCTCGGCCGAATTGACGAGATATTCCAGGCCCATTTGGGTGTGCCCTTGATCGCGACCACTTTCCTGACACTGACCAGACGCCTTGAAATAATGATTCACCGCGCCATTGCCCACGCCATTGAGATAATAGTCCACGGCCTTCTGGAAGATGGCGTGGTCATCCAGAAAAATCCCCATGGCCATCATGGTCTGGATCATGGACGCGTCCCAGTTCCCATTGGCCGCTGGGAAGAAATCCTGGATCACAGGATAGAGTACTTTTTGCAGCATGCGTCCAAATGCCTGTTGATCCTTGGCCGGCCAGCCCTTCCAGGTATGTTTCAGGAGCTCGGCCGCATTGCAGAACTGAAGCCCGCCCATGCCGACCAGCAGCTTGGCATCGTGATTGGTCACGGATTCCAGTGTCGCGGACCAGGCATTGAGAATCTCGGCAGCCTTCTGTGCGTGGGCCTCCTTGTCCGTAAAGACCCAAAGCAGCGCATGCGTGTAAGCGGCCTTGCCGCCACCCATAAAAAAAGACCCCCCTATATCAGGCCTGTTGTAGGCCCCTCGTTCCACATGGGCCACCGCTCGGGTCTGCCAGGAAAGGTCTGCCTCCTTGGATGACAGCATCCTGTCCCAGGCCTCCTGCCAGGGCTGTTCCTGGGCCTTCAATTTGGACTTGACGAATGCCAGTTCAACCTGGTTGTGAGAGACGCCCGGATGAACAAATTCAACCCCCAAAACCGGGCCGGAGGTCCCGACCCCCATAAACGCGCAACAGATGATTGATAAGATCTTATGCTTCATGACAGTGGGTCCTCTTTTCTGTTCATTCCAGGTGACACAGGACTTTATGAACAAGTCCTGTTTAATATGGGACTAACGCGATTCTGTTGGATAAATCCACATGGCATGTCCACTCGCAGAACTCATGGATGCCGTTATGCGACTCCTTGAGGTGACATCAAGTGTCTCCATGGTTACATGTTTCTTGTCCTTGGGGGCCTCTTTGTATATCCTGGCCGTATACGTCCCTGATCCGAGAAAATCCAGGGGGATATCCAAACTCCGGCCATCGTTTGTGATCGTACCCACAAACCAGGCCTTCCCCTTGCGTCTGGCGACAGTCATGTAATTGCCAATCGATCCATGAATGACCTTGGAATCATCCCAGGTGGTTGGCATCTCTTTCCAGAACTCCAACTCAGGAAACGATTTGCCGGCATACTGATCCATCTGGTCATACCAGTGCAGGTACTGCAAGGGGCTGTAAAAGACCACACCCAGGGCCAACTGGAACGCGCGGCTGACCACACGTCCATTCAAAAAGCACGGTGTAAAGTCTCCGGCCCCGGCTATCATTCTGGCAAAGGATGTCATCAATACATTTTCCGGGGGATTGTCGTCCGTGGCCCGTTCCTCATTGCCCAGGATACCTTCCACTGTTAACACATGCGGATAGGTTCTTTCAATGCCTGTGAGACGGAAGTTGTCGTGGATATCAACGATCAAATGGTACTGTGCGGCCTTCTTGATGGCCGAATACAGGAATTCCATATCTGACTGGCTCTGCCAGTCGACAAATCCGTATTTGACACCCTTGATGCCCCATCGCTCGTATGTGCTCAGGGTTTGGTCCAGGTCATATTTTGACATGGCGATCTTGTTGATGTAGCAGATCAAGCCTATGCCACGATCACGGCCATAGCGAATCACATCCCGCATGTCAATGTCACTTTTGACCGTCACTGGGTTGGAGCTGGCGTCCCTTTCTGGGCCATACCAGCCTGCATCGTAATGCACATACTGATAATTGTTGGCAGCCGCATAGTCGATAATGGCCTTTGCCCCGGCAGTGGTCAACTTGCTGCGCCAAACCTTACCAGGCTTGATCCATGACGTGTCACCTATCGCGCAGGACGGGGAAAGGTTCTGCAGCAGATAGTGGTTTTCGACCAGCGTGCCAGGGCTGTCGGCCACCATCACAACCCGCCATGGCGTCGACATGGGACTCTTTGCAGACACAGTTCCGCGCCTGAATGATGTCTTCAGGCAATTCTTGCCATGTCTATTGAGCATCATGGGTGCGTACTGTTCCAGGCTGCCTGCCTCACAAAGGGCGACAAAATGTTGGCCCGTTTCTACCAGCAGGGGTCTCATGGCATGATCGCCCATCCCTGACATCTTCACCTTGGTGTATTTTGCCTGAGGATAATCATCCCAATAAACATGGTGATCGCCGGTGAATTGAAACTCAGTATTCTCAGATGACAGGGTGAATTCGGCCAATGCTGCCTGCTCCGGAATTGTGTATCTAAACGCCACGCCCTCGTTGTACGCCCGAAAGCTAAGGATCAGGCGCCGCATGTCGCCGGTTGTTTCGCTTAGATGGATGACCCGTTCGTTATACGTGTCCGGATACGAACTCTTCGAGCCCACAACAGGAACCCAGCTTCCGTTCTTGGAAACCGCTCGCGTACTGTCGACCTGAAAATGGTCACTGAACGCTTCGCCGTCCAGGCTCAGGGACAGGCGTGAATCCGAGAGAATAGTAGTGCCTCGGTATGAAACATTGTAGCGGAGCCTTCCATCTGATACTGTAAACCCGATGGCATGATTCCCGTCCGGTGATGTGATTGTATAATCAGCCGCTTCAACAGTCTGTACCCTACACATGCCCGCCAAAAGGAGTGGTGCAATCCACAAAATCAGTTTTGTTTTCATAATCAGCTTTCTCCTGCCTATGGTCTCGTTGTCCTTAATGCAGTAATCGAGGCCCGGCTTCATTGAGCGGGAAGGGTTTAAAACCGATGCGTATGGCGGGGCTATCTTCAGGTAGGCTGAAATCGCCGTTTGCCGGATCTTTAAAACCCGGATCTGCAATGATCGAATGCCGATCGTAGCCCAGGGCCTGCCACTGCGCCCAACTCAAGACTGGTTCATTCGGCTCGTAAAGACGGCTGGGAAAACGATCTTGCGCACCGAGAACCTCACCAGCGGTCGACCAGACCAGATTGTGATCGGCCGCAAAGGCCCCAGGGGTATTGACATCATATTCATACCCTCCGGCATAGACCGGCGTTCCGTCGCTGAGAAGAATGTTATTCGTTAGCAAAAAGCCCATATGGGCCTGGGCGCGGGCCATCATCACCACGCTGGTGTTGGCAAAGGCGAAGATATTGTTGCGCACGATGTTGTCCTTGCCGTAATGCTGGTCAAAGCAAGCGTGCCGACACCGATAGGCCAGGTTGTTTTCGATCAGGATATTACGAGATCCCTCATCGCAGTAGATCGCCCAGCCGCCATATTTGCCTGCCATGATGTCGTGGAATATGTTGTTGCGAATGACGGTCCCCGTCTGATCGCCGAGCGTATAAATACCCCCTAAATCGCTGAGGACCCGTCCGTCGCCGTTGCGACGCTGGCCGATGTGGTGGATGTGGTTGTACTCAAAGCGATTGCCTGTAGCCAGAGCACTGCCATATCCCCAGGTCCAGCCACTGGAGATGCCGGAGTAGTAGAAATCATAGATTTCGTTGTGGTGCACATGGTTGTCCGGGCTCTGGCCGATCCAGATGCCCACAGCACAGTGGAAGTAGCGGCCGCCATCATAGATGCGGCAGTCCGCAATTTCGTTGTGTGCGCATGCGTCGGATGGATTGTCCAGCACCGGAGGATACGACTCCTGGTTCACTGCGTATTTATTCTCGGAGCGAGGACGGATCTTGGGGCCAACCAGAAAACCGCCGGCACCCAAGTCATGTATGTCACATCGTAAGACCCGGTTTTGCGAGCACCCCTGCCCAATCTCAAGACCGTAGTTGCCAATGGCGGTGATCTCGCAGTCCTTGAACAGACATTTTTTTGCGTCCAGGAGACGCACAGCCCCGTCCATGCGGATGTCGGCCTGGCCATACCCAGAGGGGCCCGACTCCCGGGGCAAGACCCAGGTGGTATGACTGAAGGTCAGGCCGCAAAATTGAACATGTTTGACCCACTTGCCGCTGTCTGCGTCGCCCTCAACCTGCAACACCGTGACCAGCAAAGGAATCGTCGCCACGACCTCGGACTCTCCGGCCAGGGGGTAGTAATAGAGCCTGTTGGCCTGGCGGTCGAGATACCACTCACCGGGCTGATCCAGCATGGCCCGGCCGCCTTCCAGATAGTAATGGTCATCGATTTCCAATGCCCGGTCACTCTGCTTCGTGCAGATGATCTTGTCGTTTTCGAGGTCCACGCGGTCCAGGGGCATGTGGTACTCCAACCACTTGTTAAATATCACGGCCACCCCGTCTTGAACGCCCTTGAAATGGTGCTCATGACCCGGAGCGTAGGCAAAGTCGTAGGTCCTGGCACGACGTTCTGCAGCGGGATCCTGTTCCACTTTCGGAGCGGCAGGAATCTGTAAATAACCGCGATTCGGTGTGCGTGCCTGAATCGCCCGATGACCGTTCACCCACAACTGCTCAAACGGCGTATAGCCTCCGGGCAGTCTGGACAGGTCCGAAACAAGGACACGGTGTCCATTTAGATCAGTACGTGTCCAGTCACGAACCTCCTTGCCGCCACTGATCACCACCGACTCATCCGTCCAGGATCGATATACCACAGGCGCCGTTTCCGTGCCGCTATCCCGTGCGTGGAGAACGAACGGTTCTTTGCGAACATGGGTGCCGGGAAGGATACACACTTCTATGGGTTGCTTTTCCCGTTGCCCTTGAGGCAGGGATCGAATCGCGTCCCGAGCAGCCTCCAGGGTTCGGAAGGGTCCATCCCCGCTTTGGGAAGACGGATGTTCCAATCTGCCCGACCAGGTGTCTTTACCCCTTAACGACACAAAGAACCGTAGAGGCGTAGACTTCTCCGTCGAGGCAAAACGACTATTTAAGACAATACTGGTGGCTGCATGAAGTTGTACGGCAGAGACAATTAGTATCGCGATCACGGTATTGCTGAAACCATGTCTTTGGGATTGCGCAATGAATCTACTGTCTCTTTTCATACTGTCTTTCCCTGCATTGATGGCGTCGCCAAGGTCTTTTCCGTTTTATCTCGAGCTCGCTTGCCAAGGCTCTTCAATAGTAACCCAATCCCGGTAATGACAGCGCCGCAGCAAAAGATAATCAGACGCCCTGCCGGTTCATTGGGGACGAATATCAGCAGCAACATAAAGACCCCATAGCCAAAACAGAGATTGCCTAGGACTGCGCACTGTCGCGCCTCATTGGAGTGGCCACCGAGTTCCTGCTCCTCCGGGCGAATAGGGGTGTTCATATCAGTGAAGAACGCGTCAACCTGATCAACATAAGGCCTGTCGTATTTGCGATAGAACAACATGGTGAAGAAGAACCATCCCATGCTGACCGCAGCCACCACACCGGTCGTAATCGCCAGCTTAAGATCACCGATTTCTCGCGCATTCAAATCAGGGGTTTGCCAGATCATTCGGATGACTTCGGCGGTCGTCATCTCCGGATTCTGCCAAAGCCACTGCACAACCCCTTCGAATTGAAACAACAATCCCAAAATCGCGGCCGGCACAAAACCAGCGACCATGGTACTCCAGCCCGCCCACGGGGGGGTCTTCTTAAAGAAAATCCCCAGAAACAGAGGCACTGTCAACGGCAAAACAGTTGCGGCCGCGATTAGCAGAAGCAGGTCGAACAACTCCAATCCTCTCACCCGTTGAAAGCCCAAGCCCAATATAATCCATATCACCCCATAGATCAGCATGAAGACGCGGCCGACCGTGATTTGTTCCTTCTCTGACGCGCCCGGACGGATGACTTGAATATAGATGTTGCGCACAAAGCTGCCACCGATTACATTCAACTGGCTGTTTAGAGAGGTGACCGTAGCAGCAAAGATGCCGCACACGAGCAATCCAAACAGACCGGCGGGCAGCAGATCCATGGCCATGGCCACATAGGCGGCTTCACTGGCATTCTTTAACAGGGGAAACTCCTCGGCAATGTTCGGATGCCACACAGCCGCCATCATGGGGGGAATGATCCAGATGATGGGTAGGAGAACGAGTCCAGCCATCTGGATCAATACCGCTTTTTTTGCGCTGCGTCCATCTTTCACAAAGATGAAACGTGCGGCCCCTTCGAGGAGACTGTTCATTTGAATGCATTGATTGAAAAACAGTGTCACAATGAAAGCAACCAGTACATTGGGGCGGTCAAACAGGGTCCAATCCAGGTGAGATTTGGGAATCTGATCCAAGAATGCCCCGATGCCACCCACCTTGATGAGCGTCAACACACTCATGACCACTGTAATAATGACCACCACGATCATCTGCACAAAGTCGCCGGCTGTAGCAGACCAGCAGCCACCGACTACCGTCATCAGGGTGATGATCATCCCGAGGCCAACAATCATATAGGGCATGGGGACATTGAAGACGCTGGACATGAAGATGGCAATGGCGTACAACATGGCGCCACCGTAGAGCACCTTGACCAGCACCAGCAACCAGGTCAGCATCTGCTCACTGGTTTTGCCAAATCGCTTACGCACGCCCTCCATCACGGTGATGATTCGCATTTGGCGGTATTTGGCCACCACGAAAAAATAGCAGAATATCAGGGACAGGACATTCAAGGCAAATATCACCAGGAAGAACGTGCCGGTTTCGTAGGCCTTGGCCGCACCGCCGGTGAAGGCCCAGGCCGTAAAGGTCGTCATAAAGGCCGAACTGCCCACCACCCACCAGAGCATGCCACCGCCGCCGCGGAAAAAGTCACTCGATGTCTTGCTGAAGCTCTTGTAGATCGGGCCCAGCAGGAACATGAAAGCCAGATAGAATCCGATCACAATGTAGTCATAGATGGTCATGCAATAATCCTTTATACCAACAGTCGGTGCAATGTGGCAGCATCCTCATTGAACTGCTCGACAGTGCCCCCCTTCACAAACTCCAGCAGGACATTCAACATGTCATGACACTGCCCGGCCATGGCCAGATACTGAACCCAATCCGACTCACCTTGAGCCAGGGCATGTCGGTCCTTGTGCGTAGGGCCCCAGTGAAACACATGCAGACCCATCAACCACGGCAGCACGCAGCGAAGTTGTGTCAGATTCTCGTTCACATCCATCTCTGGCACAGGTTGCCAGTACGTGCCCACATTGGGATGATCCAAATCACCCAGAAGGGCGGCACATGACTGACCCGTTTGAGTCAGCGTGTTGTCGTGGAATTCAAAAATAACCTTGATCCCTTTTTCGGTGGCCAGATCTGCCACACGCCTGGTTTCCTCGAAAATGGTTGCCCTGGTACCCTGAGGAGTCTCCTCAGGGTTCTGATGACCAGCCCACACACGAATCATGGGTGCGCCCAATGCCTCAGCCGTTTGCAGCACTGTGGCAAAAGAAAGCCCTTGGCCTTCGCTTTGCCCAAGTACATAGTACGAGCCATAGGCAGCCACAGCGAGCCCCGCGTCCAGTGTGCGCTGGCCAATGCGATGAGCGATCTCCAGATCACCGGGCGGCACATGATTCTGGCCATGCCATTCAATAGACTTCAACTGGGCCTTGTGAGCATAGCAAATCACATCCTCACAGGGGCGGTGCTTGAACGTCACTGAGACAAGACCGGGCCGCATCATTAGAACACGACCTGATTTATTTCATTGTCACCGTCGGCTGTGACGCCACCTTTGATTTCATAGGTTGATTCTGCGGTGGACTTGACAGGCTGGGCATAGTGCTTGAGCATCCATTTACCCTGCGACTCCAACTTGCCGTACACCATGCGAGCCGCGGCCTTGAGGCTCTCTGGCGTCACAGAGTAGTTGCATATCACGGTGACCGCCTCGGGCACAGCACCCAGCTCATAAGGACAGTTGGTGACCACAATTACCTTTTTGCCCTGGGCAATCAGTCTTCTAATAAGGTCTGTGTTGTTGGCCGGGCATAAGCGCCAATAGTAGTTGGTCGCGACGATGACCTCCACCTCATCTACATAGCCCATCAAGAAATCAACATCTTCTTTGGTGGCCTTGAATTTGGTGTCCACACAGTAGATGTTCTTGGATTGCTCGACCATGGCCTCATTAAAGCACTTGTTGTTGCAGGCCACATCAAAACCGCTGTACCCATCCAGGACCTGTTGCTCGATCACCATCACAGTCTGTTCCAGCTTGAGTGGCAGGAGCCCGCCTTCATCACGAAGCAAAGTACAACACCTTTCAGCCACTGTACGTGATAGGGTGATGATCTCTCTATCGCGAATCGGAACCCCGGCCTGATCGGCCTTGACCTGGCCCATGGTGTCAAACATGCCCAGGTTGTATTTCATGGTCAGCACGCGTTTGACCGAAGCATTGAGCTGTGCTTCAGAGATCTCGCCGTTTTCCACGAATCGCCTGGTCTCCAGCCAGGCCTGGTCACGAAACTCATCCTCCACCTTGTTGAGCACCAGGTCGCAACCGGCCTTGAGGGCCAAAGCACAGGATTTGGCCACGCCGTACTTTTCCATCAACGCACCCATGGTGATGCTGTCCGTGGTGATCACGCCCTCAAAGCCCAGGCGTTCACGCAACAGTCCAGTCACGATCTCGGGCGACACAGTGGAAATCTGCATGCCCGGATCAGCCGCAGGCACTGTCGTGTGGGCCAGCATCACACTGGGCAGACCATTGTCAATGAGCACACGATAGGGCTTCAACTCCACGGCCTCCAAACGATGCCAATCACCTGGCACATTAGGGACAGCATAGTGGGCATCAATATCCGAGTCACCCCGTCCTGGGAAGTGCTTGGCAGTGGGCACCAGCCCGCCGTCCATGTATCCCTTGATCGAGGCCAGGGCGTACTCGGCCACAACGTCCGGATCATCCCCGTAAGCACGAATGTTGATCTCCGGATTGTTCGGATTCATGTTCACGTCCAGCACAGGCGAGTGCAGATTCGTCACACCGATCGCACTGAGCTGCAGGGCCACGGCCTTGCAGGCCTCGTAGGCCAGGGCCGGATCGCCGGTGGAGGTCAGGCCCATGGCAGAGGGAAACAGGTTGATGCCGCCGAAGCTGAAATCGCGGCTGATGTCTCCTTCCTGGTCAATCGAAATGTGCAACGGAATGCCCGGTGTACGCGCCGTGGCCAGTTGCTGCAATTGATTCAGACGCTCGGCATACTGCTCAGGTGAGACAAACACGGCCGCACCAGGAATGAACAGGTTCTGCTTGATCTTTTTGTATCCCGCGGGATAGTCATAGTCATAATTTAGGCTCTGGTGATAGTGTTGCCCTCGCCGGGAATTCTGCCCAAAGGGGGTGACACGAAGGCCTCCAATGTGAAGCTTCTCCACGGCCTCCATCACATAGGGCGTGACCATGGACCCGCCCCAATGAATGGTAAAACACTGACCCACCTTCTGGTCCAGGCTCATCTTGGTAAGCAGCTCACTGACAAACGCCTCACGCTTTTTCGGGTCTTTGTTCAAATCGTACACTTTGTGGTTCTCCTAGACTACGTCGTCTTTATGGTTTGTGGTTAGAACTGTCGATTTTATGTCGTACTGTCGAATCCAGCAGTGTCTGCCCCTGGTACTTGATCAAGCTGGCCTGGGCTGCACTGCAATCAATGAGGTTGCCCTTGAGGTCAAATTCTGCACAGAGCATATCTCCGTCAAATTCAAAATCCCCCATGGTCTTTAGCGTGCCATCGCCCAGGAGAATGATAAACATCGCATCTCCGTACGCCACCTCGTACTGTGACTCGTTGAGGGCCTTGACAGTCGCGTCCGGGGCTTTGCCCACAAAGGGGACCAGCAGCGTCGCGAGCGTCATGCCCTGCTCAGCAGCCTTGCTGTACTGCAAAGCCGGGGCCTCCATCTTGACGGCATAGTCATAGGAAACCCATCCCTGAATGGGGTCACTACTACCACAATACTGCTTCAAGGACAAGCCGTCAGTCAAGATCGGTTTGACCAAAATGCCAGCTCCATTTTTGTAGCAGGCGGACACACTCAAATCCTGGTCCTCGGTCATCTGGGCGTCAGGACCAAAGTGCCAGTACTGATCGTACTGGTGCCGGGCCCCTGCCGTAAGTTCGTCCACCACAAGCCAGAACCTGGGCTTGATAAACACAACCCGACGACGATGGGTCACCGGATCTTTCAATCGTTCAAATCCATCATGCGAACCATCCACATAGTCAAAACAACCCGTGCTCGACCAGGCCTGCAGTGTGCTCTTGGCCTTTGTTCTGAACATCCACTCATCTGCCAGTTCCGAGGAATCCTGTCCATCCACAGTGAGAGTGTTATGGGCCGAGGTCGATTTAAACCAGACACGCCATGGACCTTCGTAGAGGTAACGACCTGGATCGATCAGCAGAGTCTCCCCATAGCCTGAAATATCTACACTCAATGCATCGGCATGGCCGTGCACACAGCTCTGATCCATCACCCCCAATTCCCCGCACGTGTACACGCAATACAGGTCCTCATGATTCCAACCCGTCCTCATGGTGCAAAAGCCCGAATCCGGCATCGCCACAGAACTCAGGGTTGGCTTCTCACCCTGCTTGCCATGTGTCGCAATCCACAGCATGTCCGGGCGATTGAACAGACGGGCCCCTGCCTTGAGTACCCAGCGCAGGTCGTTGTAGTCTTCCAGCATATTGAGGTTATTGATGTCTTCCCAGAGCCCATAGGACGCACGCTCCCCAAACACGTCACTTTCGTCCGCATCCTTGAGCATGGGATACACTCCGTGCGGCTTCATGATACTGACCACAAAGTCAATCATCTTCTCTGCATTCAGTTTGTAGGTGTCACTCACACGCACACCATTGCGCAAGGCCAGGTCCAGTATCTGCATAAAGCAGAAGGTGCAGACCAGGTGATACCCTGACGCCCGCTCGACCTGTATGCCTTCTGCGCAGAGCTGCATACGAATCTGTTCTTCAAAGCGGCTCATGGCCTCGGCTTTCCAATCATTCGCCTCCACAAACTCGGGAAACAGAATCCCCATGTGAGCCAGACCATTGGACTCCATCAGACCCCAGTTAGGTGACACATTGAAGTAGCTCTTGTGACGTGTGTAATACAGACGCGTGTGGCGTGCATGCTCAACCATGCTGGTGAGCATGGTTAACAGAAAGTCCGGCGTGAATTCCGGAGAGTGCAAAAAATGATAGAAACAGGGTAAAAATGACGTGTACATCCGAATACCCAGAGTCAAAGGACGCCATGTCCCCTGGGTCATGAAGTGCGGACGACTGACCTCACCGTCCACATTGAGCATCCACTCCAGATCGGGCATGGGGTTCTTCGCAATCCAGTCGCCCAACAGGCGTTTCCAGGCACGCGTGTATTTTTCGTTGCCTGTCTGCCAGTAGGCGCGGCCCAGTTCTGTCAAGAATTCATGGCGATTCAGACAGTAGGTCCATTCCGGGTCACCCTTCGGGTCCGCTCGCCAATCAATGTCTTCGGGCAGGTCCACATGCACCAGATGATTGTCACAGATGGCATCCGCCCTGGCCGTGTCGAACTCAGTGCCAGGTTTGGGGTTTTCCCAACCGTCATAATACTCAACGTTGGTTCGCGCACGATAATAGTCCAACAACGCATGCGCGGCCTTTTCAAATTGCCTTTCATTGACCCAGGCTTTGACGGCCTCGAGGCCCGGACGTTCCAGGTCCAGCCAGCCCAGAAATGTCTCAGTTAAACTCATGTCACTCCCTTGCTATGATGGGTTCTAGAGAAACTTAGGTGATACTTCTATGGTAATCTGGCTCTCGTCGTCAGGATGAAGAATGCGCCATCGAAGTTGTTCAACGGCTTTCTTTCCTATGGTTTCGGGTTGGATGTCAATGGAGATGGGCCGAGGTGCCAGGCCTGCAAGCAGCGAGGTCTCGTTGTTGCACGAGATGATCTCAAGGTCGCGACCAGGTTGTATGCCCA
>JAIPFM010000142.1 GCA_021736645.1 Phycisphaerae bacterium
CTCAATTTGCATTCAACCATGAGTCTCAATCAAGAACGATCTCGACTTAGAACGGTTTGTCAATAGGATTGGTAATGCCTGCGAGCCACAGGATTTCATCCTGGCTCAGTTCTCTGTTGTAGAGCTGGAACTCGTCCATCGAACCGTTCCAGAAGTTGCCTTCCCCCTTGGCGCCCAGCTCAAAGGAGGTGACGCCAGTCATAGTCCTGGCAAGACCTGTGCCGCTGAGCCAGAGCATGCCATTGCGGTACACCTTCATTTCACCGGCTTCAGCATTCTTGGTAAAGGCCCAGTGTATCCAGGCATCACCATATTCACCGGCTGACGCTGGCGCAGAGATCCGGTCGTAGCCGCCTGCGTCGCCACCTGCATCGAAGTAAAGAGTGGTGCCACTGTAGATAATGTGCGTACTGATGACCCTCGAATTGTTGATAGCAAGATCCTGATACGCTGCAAATGTCACAGGGGTCTGTACCAATGAAGAGTCCATGTACGCCCAAAGACTCACAGTCACTTGCTGTTCAATTGACTCCCAGGCGGCAGCAGGCAGAGTCACCTTAGAGGTGATGCCGTTAAATACCAGGGCAGAGCCTTCTGGTCCAGCCTGCCAGGTACCATCGATGATAGTGCCATTGTGGCCATTACCAGAACTGTCCACAGCCACTGTGCCACTGCCTTCATCGAACTTCCATGCACCTACCAGATTGTCACTGGTTGGCGCTACGGGTGTGAGGCGTTCACCGGCTGTGGGATACAGCTTGATGTCATCAATCAGGATCATGCCTGAGGTACCGGCACCCTCCACGCCAATCTGTAGCTTTGTGACTGCCTGAACATTCATGCTTGACAGATCAATGTTCCAGGCCTGCCATGACTCCTTGGCCATGTTGGCTGCGTCATGGGGATAGGTAATCTGGTTGTTGTTGATCTTGACATACAATGTACCAGTGTTCCCAGCCTGACCAAAGAAATTGATGGACATGGTCTTGGCACCACCGATTGTCCAGTCCTGGGGTTGCGCAAAAGTACGCTCAGTCTGTGACACCACACCATTGGCATTGGTGTAGTAAAACGGCATGGACTGACTGCTGCCAGGTATGGTGTTGCCTTTTTCCATGAGCGTACCATCAAAGTACACACTGCTCGGACTCCAGATGTCATGGCCAATGCCGGAACCTGTGCCATTCCCCCCATAGTCCACTGGGAAGAATGCATCCGCTGAATAGCCAAATCCATCAAGCCAGGTCTGGAAGGGACGATTCGGGCTGAGGTTGCTGTATCCCTCAAAATCCTCGACAGTGATGGCAGACACAATGCTTAATGACCACACAGGCCCTGTCCATACAGGCACGGCTTCTGCTTCATTCACCTCATCCACACGCCAGTAGTAGGTCTGACCCATGTGAAGGTCAAATTCACTCAGGTTAAACTCGTTGGAAGTCGTGGTGATAGGCTGTGCAGAACCATCCATCACGGCTTTGGCGTCCTGACTCACATACACAATGTGCTTAGCCGCATGGCGACCTGCACGCCATGTGGCTGTGGCATTGGGTTGCACATTGACAGCCCCGGATGCCGGCTCCGGTGTACGAACGGCTGCTGGAATGGCGGAAAACTGGACTTCACTGAGACCGTAGGACTCAATCACGCCGCCCCAGTTGCTCTTGATGTTCAATTTAACGTATTTGGCTGCCACACCGGCCAAGGCGATTGTGTCAAATTGATTGTATGAGGGCAGGCCTGGTGCGCGACTGAATTGATTGGCGTCTGCCACGGTCCAGGTGTCGCCATCCGCACTGGTGGCAATTTCAACGTCCTTGACTCCCCAGCCGATACCCACTTCAGCGGCACTGTTGGAGTTCCAGACCTTCATCGTATCCAGTTGTTTAATGTCATCGAATTCGAACTGAATCCAGGGAGCAGGATCCTCTGTGGCGGTAAACCACATGGTCTCAAGTGCAATGCCATGGGCGCCCGTGTCGGTGTCAAGTCCCGAACCGTTCACTGTGTTTTCAGGGATTGAAAACTCATTACTTGAGCTTGAGGCAGTCACTGCAATGCTAGACCCGGGAATCGGAAGTGAATAGGGCTCCACCTCAAAACTCCAGACATCACCCTTGTATACGGTCCGGTCCGGTGTACCATTGACCTCATCCACACGCCAGAAATAGGTCTTCCCAAAATCAAGACGCCCGGGGTCAAACGAAGTGACATCCTGCCCGGAACTGGCTGGCACGGTGGCCGAATCGACGTCCTCAAAACTGTCACCAAAGAAAACCTGATGCTCAACGGCATAGGGACCGGAGGTCCAGCTCAGGACACCGTCACGGAGAACATCTGTTGCATTATTGCCTGGATTCGGAGCAGTGGCAGGGCCTTCTACGATGCCTGCCGAATCAAATGAAGCAATGCCGTTATACAAGTCGGCAGCCTCAGTACCTGCGATCAGCACGCTAGTGGTCGCAAAGTTGTCAGTAGAAATGACAATGGAACCCGCATCTGCGGGAAGCCCCGTCACATTAAAACGGTTTGCGATATACCATTCGCCGGCTTTGCCTTCAGCAATCTGCGTAGAGAAATTCGAGCCTTCACCGGTGACGTGTGTTTGTGGATCGGTTCCATCTGGCAGGTAGGACACGATCACGTCATTGTTGCGACCGGTAATATAAATACGGCCGTCAGAACCGGCAACCAGGCAACCCGGACGATTGACCAGTGGGATGGCAAAGGTATAGAGCTCCGCTGCTGTTGCCCCGTCAATCACGGTAAGCTGGTTGTTGAGATTCTGGAGAAGCTCAGGCAAGACATAAAGCTCCTGAACGCCATCTCCATTGACATCCGGTCCGAAGTCGCCAGCCCAGGCACCCGTAGTCACGGTGGCGACCCAACTGCCTTGTTCTGTGTAGTCGCTTGAACTGGTATAGGAATTGACCACAGCGGCTGCGCCTCCAAAGGTGTACAGGTCTTCAATCCCGTCACCGTCAATGTCAGAACCAAAGCAGATACCGTAAAGACGGTGACCTATGTTCTCGATGTTCATTCCCAGATACTCACCCGTGGCACCGTCCCACCTCTTGCAGTCTTGGTTATTGCTGGTAGATATGTACACATTTCCATCGGGGCCAACTTGAATCAGAGTCGGCGTTCCGTCCAGACCCTCCGTAGAGGTCCAGACCACTTGACCATCCGTCTGTCTGAATAGAATGTTCGCTCCCTCCTCCCTTGCGACAAAGTCTTCAGCACAGGCCATATCGACAGGCACGACTGCCAATCCCACTAGGGCCAGCAGCGAAATAGTCATCAATTTCTTACACATCACAATCTCCTTCAAATACATACTGTTAGCTTATTCTTGCAGCTTCAATTCCACTTGCCGAAGGTTCATAGGTTGCCAATGGTCTGGCTCGGGTCTGATCTGCAGGGTATACTCCCCTGCCTTATCAAAATTGAGTTTACACAATGACTTGGTGACGTAGTTGCCGTAACCTCCGGTAGAGGTGAGCTCCATGGATTTCTGCTGACCGGGTAAAACCAGGCGGAAGCCCGTTTTGTCTGCCTCTATGGCCAGTTCCGCCAAGACCTCGTATGCCCCGGGTTTGTCAATTTTGAAAGACCACTCTACCCAGGCCTCTTCATCCGTCCAGTAACCGAGATGGGATATCCCGTCATTCTGTTGCAGGCGAATATCGCGACTGCCTTCATTGTTGTGGACATTGGCCATGTCGGCAGACAGGACCAGCGAGCCGTCTTTTTGGGGTGCCGGTCCTGTGCTTTCAATGTCCAGGACGCCACTGACCTTCACGACCACTACGCTCACGATATCGTCAGGTGCCTTTTCTGGCAAGGACACCACCACGCCGGAATCCTGCGATTGGATCTTCAAGGCTTGCCAATCGGCTATCAAGTAGGCCTGCTCGACCTTGTTCCTGAGTCCCGGTAACAACAGTTTCCCATCCTTGGGCCAGTCAAACACGTGCAGATACAGGGTTGTCCCACGGGCAAATTCCTTTTTGGTGCAGCGTCCCCAGGCCAGTTTGCCAAAGGGGCTGGCTGTGGTGCCGTAGATGGATTCGCTGTTGATCTTCATCCACTGCCCCATGGCCTTGAGACGTTCGGTCGCTTGGGGCAACAGGATACCTTGACCCGTGGGGCTGACGTTCAAAAGGTAATTCCCTCCCTTGCTGGCAATATCCACCAGGTTACGAATCAGAGTCTCAGTGGACTTGAAATTTGTGTCACTCTTCTTATAGCCCCAACTCCCGCTAATGGGCATACAGACTTCCCAGTCCTGACCGACCGGGGCCTGCCGTGGGATATTGCGTTCAAAGGTCTTGTAGTCACCGGGATACTCTTTGCCCAGACGGTCGTTGGTGATAATACCAGGTTGGAGATCCGTGCCGGAATGGAGGCTGTCAAAGGCCTCCTTACTCATATCGCGCGGGGTATCCCACCAGAAAATCGAGATCGGCCCATACTCCGTCAATAATTGCTTGATCTCAGGGGCCGCCTTGTCACGGACATATTCATCAAAACTAACGTGTTTGAGCGTCTTGTCCCAGTTGTTTCCTATGCCGCCCGGATGATGCCAGTCCTGGCATTGCGAGTAATAGAACCCAAAGCGAATCCCCTGATCGTGACAGGCCTCGGCCAGTTCCTTCATGATATCACGCTTGAACGGTGTGGCATCCACCACATTGTACGGGCTGCACTTGGACCCGAACATGGCGAATCCATCGTGGTGTTTGGCCGTGATGACCAGATACTTCATGCCTGCCTCTTTGGCCAGTCCCACAAAGGCACTGGCATCGAAATCTGTGGGATTGAACTTGTCGACGTTTTCAACCTTATAGTCAGCGATCGAAATCCGGGCCTTGTTCATCATCCATTCAGCACTGTTGGTTGGCATTTGGCCCCTGAATTCTCCACCGGTGACCGAATAAACGCCCCAGTGGACAAACATCCCGAACCGTGCGGTGTTCCACCACTGCATCTTGGCTGCGTGCTGTTCAGGAGTTTCCTTAATATAGGTCCAGCCCGAATCCGTTTCCGCGGCCATTAGGAAGCTACAAAGCAGAGTGCACAGTAATCCACAATCTACCAAACCCATTCTCAGTCTTGCAGCCATCTCTATAACCTCCCGTTCAAATTTGTCACTGGCCAGAGGGAAAAAGAATAATCACATCGTCGGAACAAGGATCAAATCCTTTCTGTCATCCAAGCAAGCAAGCCATGCTCATTTATTAACTGTTAATTAAATTTAAATTAGTTTAATTATAGTAATTGAATTTTCACCTCATGCAAATAAAATAGTATCCATCTTGAGACTTTTGTCCTTTGGCCAAGATTTCTCCAGATCTAAACTAGACACTATCCTCTTTATTTTCGAGATCTTACGTTACCACAAGCACAACACACACGTGGTAATTAGAATCGCCATTTCCGACGCCCAATATCGTGGCAACAAGGGGGTTAATGTGCATTAATTCATCCGTCTTGGCTTGATCTTTAACACTCAATATACGATGAGGACTCGACCGTGAAGCCAACAGGTGAGAAGTGGAATTCGAGTAACTCTAAGATTGGGAATCCGAGATAATTATGATCGGCCCATATCATTGACTAGACAAGGTTGTCGAAAATAGTACTGTCATTATTTCTTATGTTTTAGAATAATGACTGCTCTCTTTCGATACGTCGAGCCCTTCGACGGGCATCCTTGGCTGCGGGTCGATCGTTCAGCGTTTCATATATTTCAGCCAGGGTCGAATAATGATCAGCCAGCAAGATCCATTCTCTTTTGCGTCGTGGGCTTGCCTGCAACATTCGGTCAATCTCCGGAAGATTTTCCTCAAGAAGCAGCCGGGCTTCTCGGGTGAGTCCCTCGCGGCGCAACTGGCGTCCCAAAGAAAAGGTCACTTTCAGGTAATCACACAGATAAGACGACGCTGCCAGTTTCTGATTGATCAGTTGGCTCAAGCCATGGTGAGCTTTCTGAAGGTGATCCTTTGACATAGAATCATTATTCTCACTGAGATACATTTCGGAAAGACGTAGGTGCACTCGGCTGATCAATGCCAGGTAGGCAGGCACAGTGGGATACTTCGTCGCTAAGTTGTTTGACAGTGCCAGGGCGTCCTGATAACGGTCTTTCCATAGGCTTGAGATCGTCTTCTTTGTGCCCGGAGAATGAGGACGCTGGGCCTCCTCCATGGAATAGACCATGCCTAATTCATACATGTACTGTGTCTGTTGAGGGAATTGATCGTGCAATTCGGATAGGCGTTCTATGGTATCGGACACATACTTTTCGGCCGTCTCACGATCCCCTTCACGATAAGCCAGTTGTGCCAGATTACGGTAGGCAAGCGCCTGGATATATTGATACACTGCATGTTTGGGAAAACGACTCAATAGCGTATTGGAGAGCTGCAGGGCCATCCGGGTGTGAGATACCGGATCATAACCAGCACGATGTCTATCCTGTTGCCCATTTCCCATGGGCATACTGCCAAGTCGCAGGTGTATTTGTGCCAAAAGTACGTTGGCTTCCTGGCTCTCGACCAAGTGGTCAGGGGCTTTTTCCAATCGCCTGCTTAACTCCCCATAAATATCCCTGGCCTCACGGTGCTGCCCCAACATTTGAGTGGCCCAACCAAGTTCCAGGCCATTCTGGATGAGCCAGACAAAATTCTGGTCAGCAACCTCCTGCCCTTTGACGAGATGCTGTGCCAATCGGCAGGCTTCCTGAGCCTTCAGAAACTCTCCCAATTGATTATGGATTTGCCCGATTCGATAGGACGCTCTGGCAATCTCTATCTGCAGGACTGAGGCATCTTGATTCTGTCTGGCAAACTGTTGATAAAACCAAAGAAGATCTTGCAGGATGGCCACATCACGGACCGATACCATGGGTTCATAGATGGGATTTTCTTCTTCTTGCATTGAAGATACACTGATAGCACTGGGAGTCATATGACTGAACACACCTTCGAAGGCTTGAAGTGCCAGATTCAAATTGGCCTCTGCGCGTTCGTACTCCATCCTTGTTTGATGAAGCTGTTGGGATTCACGTTCGAGGGCCTGGCGTGTACTGTAATAGCCCCTCCAGCCAATCACACCCACTGCTATCAGGCAGATCATCACTGTCACAGTTAAGGTAGCCACCGCAGGATTACGTTTTGCCCATAGCCACAGTCGTTCTCCTGAGCTAAGCCTGCGTGCCTTAATCGGCAAGCCCTGCAAATAGTTGCGAAGGTCATCAGCCAGATCCTGTGCGGACTGATAGCGACTCTCGGGATCGCGAGCCATGGCCTTTAAGACAACGGTCTCCAGGTCCTTGGGAATGCAGGCATTGATCTTTCGCGGTCTCGACGGATCATTCTGAGTAATCAAGCGGATCAAACTGCTATGATCCGGAGCTTCGTAAGCAGGTGTTAGCGTCAGTAGCTCATACAGGGTTGCGCCCAATGCATAGATGTCACTCCGCGTATCGACCTGCCCTTGAAATTGCTCCGGAGCCAGGTAGCGGAGTGTACCGGCCAAACTCCCCGGCTGTGTGATACTAACCACTTGGGCCACTTGAGCAGCATGAGCCAATCCAAAATCCGTAATCCAGATCACACCCTGCGGGTCTACCAGCAGGTTCGCAGGTTTGATGTCTCGATGAATGATCCCTTGATCATGGGCATAGGCCAGGGCCTCAGCCACTTGCAGACCGACACGGGCTACGCCTTGCCAGTAGGTCTGAGTATATGTCCTGACATCACGAGGCGATCCAAATACAGGACGACACAGGCTTCCTATCTGGTCTGAGCCTTGATCGGTCGTATTCGTTGAGAGACTGGCCAGCCACTGAATCAATCGATCCAGGCCCTTGCCCTCAATCAATTGCATGGCGTAATAGTGATAGCCTTCGTCTTCACCCACACCATAGATCTGCACAATATTGGTGTGATGCAAGCCAGCGGCAACTTGCGCTTCCTGTTTGAATTGTTCCAGTTGCTTGGCGTCCTGCCAGGGTTGACGAGGCAACACCTTGATCGCCACCTGGCGTGCCAAAGACTCTTGTCGAGCCTCGAAAACAATGCCCATGCCGCCGCGTCCGATTTCACGAATCAAGTGAAAGTCACCCAGTTGCTCGATCTTGAGGGGGCCCAAAGAGGCCAGTCCTCCGGTGATACGTTCTTGACGCGACTTGATGCGTTCTAAATCGGCAATGGTGGGGAGCAGTTCCTTAATCTCATCTGCCAGATCCGGATAACGTGTCACATAGTCATGAACAGAGGGGATGTCCCCTTGTCGCAGCCGTTGGGAGAACTCCTCGATCAGGGATTCCAGACGATCGTCATTGGCTGGATTGTCACTCATGATCTTGTATTCCAGGACTCTGAGATAGCACATTCTTGAGACGCTTTAAGGCACGCACATAACGGATGCTGGCGGCCTTGCCTTGAATACCAAGTTCTTCGGCGACCTCGGCATTGGTTAATTCTTCAAAGTGACGCAAGGCCAGCACCTCCCGATCCAGAGGCTCCAGCCCAGTGATGGCCTGTTCCACCACCTCCAGCCGTTCCTGACGTACTACCGCCTGTGTCGGTGTTGTCCAGTTCCCCATCAACTGCAGGACCATGAAGGTCGCTGTGGTTTGGGTGAAACGCTTGTTATCCAGGGAGATCTCACGATCGATATCTCGTTTCTGGGTGTCAAGGTACTGTCGATGAAGATCGATCATGGTCTGGTGAACAATGAGTCGCAACCAGACAAATGGTGAGGAAAAACCATCCTCAGAAAACCGGTGAATTCGTTTCTGGGCAGCCAGGTAAGCCTCCTGTAATACGTCATCGGGCCACAATCGGCTGCGTAATCTTCGGTCGATCCGAAAGTTCACCATGCGCCACAGGCGATCCCGGTGCACTGCGAAAAGATCGGCAAGAGCAGCCTTGTCCTGGTCCAATAGACGGCCAACGAGATTGTTTGGTTCGGATGTCTTATCCATAGCATAACCATAGTGGTCCCAAACCAACATTGGTTACGATCACAGCGACCAATCCCAGGACCGATATCAATGGCAGCATGTTGGTGAATGTGAATAATTGGGGCATTCTCAGCCCCCCTGTAGATCCGCTCTGTTCTTCACGTTCTTAAGGACATGAAGAAAAAATAAAGCTAAGAAGGGAGATTTGGGTTAAAGGTGTCCCGGGAATAGAAGGTACCGGACACCTTTAGTTCCGGACACCTTTAATTCAATTGAAGGCGTAGACGAAAATGCAGACTGAACAAAAACAGATCGGATTGATATTTCTGTTCTTGATCCTGCCCATAAACTCAGCATCAGCGAACCTACGGGAGCAGACAGAGGCTGTAAACTCGGCCAAGGGCCGCTGTCTTTTGCTCCAGGTAGGCCTCGGTAGGACAGCACGAGGGGCATCCAATCCGGAGCAGGTCGAAATCTCCACGGGCTTTGTTATCCTTCATGGTCAATATATTATTCCACCCTATACGATTGCGGTGAAAGACAATGAGGTTTTCCTCAATGGGATCGCGCTGCCGCCTCTGTCGGATATCCAGTCAAATCAACATCCGCATGTTCAGCGTCGCGGAACCAGGAGGGCGCCCCTGCGTCAGGTGGGCTGGCTAAAACAGAACCTGGAACAGGATGCCCTGCTAATTCACTTGAACACGGAGACAATCGCGCTGATCCCATACTACCAAGCCTCGACCGTTCTCGATACCCTTTTGAGCAGTGAGTCGCCTGAAGAGAAGGTTCAGCTTCTGGCCCAGGAGGAAATGGCAGGATTCTCATCCATTGATTGGGCTTCTTTGGTTAATGGCTTTGAGACCTCCCCAGAACTCCAGGATCGGGTGGCAAATCTAAGAGAGACACTTGCCCAACAACAAAAAGTCGGTGACAAGGCAGTTTGGTATTTGACGGGTCCCTTCCCCATTATGCCCATCCTGGGCTTTGCCATGACCGTGCTTGCCCTGGGGACTCTCCTGAATTGTCGCCCTCCGAATGCCTTTTCCAGGTTAAGCCAGAGACATCGAAAGATATGTAGCCGTCAGGTGTTTTATCTGGTGGGCCTTATGGTGGTGTTGAACCTGTACGATCTGGCCTGTACCCTATTTGCCAGGGGATGTGTTGGGTTTTGGGAAATGAATCCCTATGCTGCTGGCATCCTGGAGATCCCCCCCATGGTCGTCTGTTTTAAACTCAGTCTGACCGTCGGTCCAGCCATCTTGCTTATCATTGCTCGGCACTGCAAACTGGCCCAAGTGGCCTCCTGGTGGGGCGGGGTTCTTTACACGGTTCTCATCCTACGTTGGGTCACCTTTAACGCCATGTTCACGCATTAAGCACTGATCGTTCGTTGTGACAACCGGACGACTAAAGGTGTCTGGACACCTTTAATTTTCTGCAGAAAATCAATGATCCCTGTAGATCCTGCCCCTTTTTCGCGTTCCCTATACTCAGACAGAGTTGACTTTTCAAAACCAGAATGGAGATTCGTATGAATTCACCGCTAAGGAATAACAGTTTGTTGGTTTTGGGTTTACTGGTATTGAGCAGAAGTTTAATGGTTCATGCCCATGGAACAGACCCCAAGCCGCCTGAGGACGATCAAGATTATGGTCACCTGGAGCGACCCATCGGGCTGGGGTTCGACACCGACGCAGCCTACCCAGGTTTAGTACCCTCTACATGACCAATACCCACGGACTCTATGCCGTAGACATGTTGGTGAGCGGTGTCCTTTAGTCAGGTTGCAGGAAGCAACCATTCATTTATCCAGGAGAAACACAATGACAGGAATATCAGGCTTAGGTCAGTCACAACTTTATAATGGGCAACAAATAGACCGGGCGGCTGACAAGCTGATGAGTCGCAAGGATGCGGATGGCAATGGAACGCTGAGCGCAGAGGAGTTGGGGGGTCCGGAAGGATCGTTTGCCAAGGTTGACACCAATGCCGATGGTCAGGTTGACAAATCTGAATTAGTTGCCAACAAACCGAGACCGCTCTTTAATCACATTGCCGCACAGGCTATTCGCAAAATGGATAGCGATGGCAATGGCACACTTAGTGCCGAAGAGCTGGGCATGTCAACAGAGCCTTTTGACAAAATCGACAAAAACCAGGATGGTGAGATCGACAAAAAAGAATTGGGTGGCCTTCTAATGCATCGTGATGCAAAGGTTGAGTTGCCAAATCCAACCAAGCTTGAGCAGGTCGTCCCTCCCCAATCTTCAATCAATATCTACACCAATACCAACATATTCCTTGATAGCACCGATTCAGAAGGCGATTCAGGACAAACTGATCAACAAGTTTGATCAACAGAAAACATGAATATAGGAGAACAAAATGAGCAGCTATCAACGTTTAATCGTGGCAATGACCGTACTTGCGTTGCTGGGGAGTGTTTCAGCACAGCAGCGAAGGGAGAGGTCGGATCAGAACGACAGACAGGGGCAGCCTAACAATCAGTCCCCACGCGGAAATCGTGGCGGCCAGCAAGGCGGACGTCAACAGGGTCAGGGCCAGACCGGCCAGTTTGTTAAACGCCAGATTGGCCTGATTACGAACACGCCTCAGGCCTGGGCGGGTTACACCCTATTTGCACCCAAGCACTACCTGATGACCTACCTGATTGACAATCAGGGCCAGATTTACAACACCTGGACCAGTTCGTATGAACCGGGCCAGTCCGTCTATCTGCTCGAAAACGGCCACCTGCTCCACTGCTGTTTGGTGAAGGGGCCCGGAAGCCTCGGGGGTGGAGAAGGCGGACGCCTCGAAGAGTATGACTGGGACGGCAATCTGGTCTGGCAGTACAACTGCTCGGATAACACCAAGGTGATGCACCACGACATTGAGCCCCTTCCCAACGGCAACTTCCTGGCCATGATCGCAGAGAAAAAGACGGTTGATGAGTGTATGGCAGCCGGTTTTCCTTCGAATACGCTGCGTGACGATCATCTACTGCCCGAGTATATTGCCGAAATCCAGAGGATTGGCAAGAATGAGGGCAAGATTGTATGGGAATGGCACGTCTGGGATCACCTCATTCAGGACAATGATCCCCAGAAGCCGAATTACGGCAATCCCGCCGACCATCCGGAACAAATCTCGGTCGAGGTCAATGGGCGTGGTGCACCGGCCTTTTGGAATCACCTGAACTCGATCGACTACAATGCGGACCTCGACCAGATCATGCTGAGCGTTCGCGGCTGCAGCGAACTCTGGATCATCGATCACAGCACATCCACTGCGGAGGCCAAGGGGTACACTGGCGGACGCTCCGGCAAAGGGGGCGGTCTTCTCTATCGCTGGGGCAATCCATCTGCGTATGGACGCGGAACTCCACAGGATCAGATGCTGTTTCAACAACACGACGCTCAGTGGATTCCCAAGGGATGTCCGGGTGAGGGGAATATCCTGATCTTCAACAACGGACTGAACCGTATGGCCAGTCTCGCAGACCGTCAGGAACGCGGAGGTCGTCTGCAAGGAGGTCGAAATCGGGGCGAATCTTATTCGACGGTCGACGAAATCATACCGCCCGTGGATGACAAGGGAAACTACATCCTGGGCGAGGGCAAAGCCTTTGGACCGGAGAAACTGACATGGACCTATGCGGCCCCCAACAAGACGGACCTCTACGCGGAGGCTATTTCCGGCTGCCAACGCCTGCCCAACGGTAATACGCTCATCTGCGATGGTACCGCCGGTGTGTTCTTTGAAGTGACGCCTGCAGGGGAAAAGGTCTGGGAGTATGTGAATCCCGTGGATGGTGAGAAACCCTTGGAGCAGGGAGATCCGATCGCCATCGACGAACGCGGTCACCCCATGAATGCTGTCTTCAAGATCCATCGTTATCCGTTGGATTACGCCGCCTTTGCAGGCAAGGACATGACACCCCAGGGCCAGGTGACCGGCTCAAAGCCCGAGAATGTGCCTGAAAACCTGAGTCGAGGCCGCAGGTCCGGAGGCGTCGGTGGCGGACAAGGCGGACCGCGAGGGCAAGGTGGGCAACAAGGCCAAAGGGGACAAAGAGGTCAGGATGGCGGAAATCGCCCAGAGGGGTCACCTCGCCAGCGACCAATGAATGACAATCGCAATGAAACCCAGGCGCAAACATCCTCGGTCAAGTCTGATCTCTTGAACGTGTCCGGGCTTATAGTCAGCAGCCCGGTTGTGAAACAGGGTGGTTCTCTGCCAGCGGAATTTACCGGTGACGGCAGTGGTGTCTCCATGCCTGTCAATTGGAGCGGCGAGCCAACTGGCACCCAGTCTTTTGCACTGAGCCTGTGGCATATAGCCCCTGACATGGAGAAATCCTATTGGGTCCTCTACAACATCCCTGCGCAGGTACACAGTTTACCAAAAGATGTCCGGAACATTGGTAAGGTCGGATATAATGACCAAGACAGGGCCCAATACAAGCCCATGATGTCCAAAGGGCCCGGTATTAAGGAATACCATATTACGGTCTTTGCCCTGTCTGCCGAACCAACGTTCACCACGGACAAGGTCATGCGTGCAGATTTGCTCAAGGCCATTGAGGGCATCACTCTCGCTCAAGGCACCTTGACCTATACGTATGAGAGACCGCAAACCAACAGTCCGCAGCCGTGAACTGTGAACCGTGAACCTGTTAAACCAAAATAAACTTTAATCATTGCCTATCTGCCACTGAGTGGGCTCGCTCAAGTTGTCCGTCAAATACATCCCGCCCAGATCAATCCTGTTTTGACTGGGATTGTACAACTCCAACCAGGCTGGATAACCACTGTCATCAGGATACTGAATCGTCGTGCCATTATCAGCCATTGGTTCATTGATGACCAGGGCCGTTGGTGACACAGCAATGGTATAAAACTCATGTTCGGCTCGCACAGGAGAAAAGGTTGCCGCATCGCTATTTTCCGAATAAATATAATACTCAATGGTCGTGTTGGCAATTGAAAGCAACACGCCATACGTACCATCCCCTGCAGCACCGTCATTGCTGTTGCCGTCTTCAAGCATCTGACTTTTCTGAAATGGAGCGGTACTAGAATACCGATAGGCCAGAGTCACACCAGTGGCATCGCTTACTTCCACATTCATCCAGACACTGGTATTTGTTGACGGAGCTTCAGATGAAAGAGTGATGGCTGTCACTACACCCTATGGCCATCCACAAAGGAAGTTTAGTTTTTTGTGCACAGGGTTCTGAGTCCCGCTAACGTCTAAAAATGTGTTGCCACTAAATCGGCTTACAGCATTGGCAGGACCAAAGAAGTTAACTCTTTATTCCAAACAATTAAAGGAGAACCCGGACATGAGACGCGTATTATTCTTAAGCCTGTTGGCCTTTCTACCATTGACAATTTCAGCAAAAATGGTGTCAGCAGGTAATTGGCCCCAGTTTCGCGGGCCTGGGGGAAGGGGTGTCAGTGATGAAACAGAGTTACCCTCCCAATGGAGTGAAACACAGAATCTCAAGTGGAAGATCTCCCTACCCGGTCCCGGTTCGTCAAGCCCGATTGTCTATGGAGACAGGCTGTTCATCACCTGCTACAGCGGCTACGGCACGGAAACGGCCTCCGGCAGTGTCAATGATCTCAAGCGGCACCTCCTTTGCATTAATCCGGATACCGGCCTCACACTCTGGTCCAAAACGATCCCCGCCGCGAATCCAGAGGATCCCTGGCGGGGCTATATACGTGAACACGGCTATGCCAGTAGCACGCCGATCTGTGACGAGGAGCATGTGTATGTGTTCTTCGGTAAGACCGGCGCCCTGGCCTTCGATATGACGGGGCAGGAGATCTGGCGCAAGAACCTGGGCACTAGTTCGAGCAATCGCGGCTGGGGTTCGGGGGCCAGTCCCATCCTCTGTGGGGACCTGTTGATCGTCAACGCCTCTGAGGAAAGCCGCACGATCTATGCATTGGATAAGTTTACTGGTAAGGAAATATGGAAGGTGGAGTCTGACAAAACAGAACTGACCTACAATACACCGGCCCTAGTGAATCTTGCGAACGATACACAGGAACTGGTTGTTTCCGTGCCCTATGAGATCTGGGCGTTCAATCCGAATACGGGTGAGTGTACCTGGTGGGCCACGACCGAGTTGGCCGGAAATATTTCTCCCAGCATACTCGCCGTTGAAGATGTAGTGTACGCCCTGGGGGGATATCCGCGCACAGCTAGCGTGGCCATTCGAGCGGGAGGCAAAGCGGATGTCACGAAAACGCATACGCTCTGGACCAGCCAAGACTCCTCCTATGTCCCCTCACCGGTTGAGCACGATGGATACCTCTATTGGGTGAGCGATACGGGTCAAGCCACCTGCATTGAAGCCAAGACCGGCAAGGTCATCTACAAGGAAAAACTCACCGCCAAAGGCAGTAAGTCGTTTTATGCCTCCGTGGTCCTCGCCGACGGCAAACTATATGCCCCAAGTCGCACCAGTGGCACCTTTGTGTTGGCCGCCAAACCTGTCTTCGAGTTGATATCGCAAAATACCTTCGCTTCCGACAAGACTGACTTCAACGGCAGTCCGGCC
>JAIPFM010000143.1 GCA_021736645.1 Phycisphaerae bacterium
TCCATCCGCCCGGAGACGTGCCGGATCGTTATCTGGCAGGAGATAGATAAGAGCTCGAGCCCCGTCAACTTCAGCGATAGCTTCGAGCCGTTCGGTCTAAACGTACGATTCTAACCGACTGCTGTCAACCGAGACAGTCACGCGCTCCGCTTGACATTGAACTTCTGCCCAAGATATAATCACAGATCAAACTGAGAACCACGCCAAACGGCCCCAAAGCTAACCGCTCCACTAAAATGACCGTCCCTCCAGCATGCTCATTCGATACCCCCTCGAACGGTCCCTCCGGAGGGACACTCCATTAAGGGAGGCACGACCGTGGAGTGTCCCGGCTAAATGCAGTCGATTAAAACCCTCCGAAAAGGCTGAAGCGCATCGACAGCCCGCGATTTCAAACGCCCGGCCCGCATTCATTCAACCAAGCTGGCCCACAAAATTCGCCCAGTCGACCAATGTCTGCTCACCAGAAGCCATGTCCTTGATGGCGAGTTGCCCGTTCTCGACCTCTGAGCCCACGATGATGGTCTTGCTGGCGTTTTGCTCTGAAGCCTGTTTGAACTGCTTGCCCAGGGCGCCGGTTTTGTAACTGTAGTTGGTGATCTTGCCGGCGCTCCGCAGGATGGCGGTGATTTCAATGGCCTTGGCTTCATATTGGGCATCTGCGCAGGCCACGAAAAAATCGAGGTTGCGTGTGGGCAGATCCTTCATGAGGCCCTTTTCTTCGAGCAGAATGCCCAGCACACAATCACCCATGCCCAGACCTGTGGCCGTGACCTCGGGTCCGCCGAACTGCTTGAGCAGGTTGTCATAGCGTCCGCCGCCGCCAATGGCGCGCAGTGTTTTTTCGCGATCGTAGATCTCGAACACCACGCCCGTGTAATAGGCAAGGCCTCTGACAATACTGATATCGAAGATACAGTAGTCAGAAATGCCCATGGTGTTGAGTGTGTCAAACAGGCGGTTGAGTTCATCCACGGCTGACCGGGCGGCGTCCGTCAATGTGGTAACCTGCGCCACGGCTTCAATGGACTGGGCCTGCATCAGGGCCTGGATCTTGTCCCGCTGGCCAGAATCCGAGACCAGCTCAACCAGTTTCTCTTCAAACGCCTCAGGGGGAAGCTTGTTGATCTTGTCCAGCAGTGCATACAGGGGATCGAGCTGATCTTCCCGAATGCCAATGGCCTTGAGCACCTCAGCCAGCATGCGTCGGCTGGACACACGCACGACAATGTCCTTGTCCGTCAGGCCCACACTCCTGAGGTAATCCACCGCGCAAAAGATGATTTCAGCATCGGCAAGCACCTCTTCTATACCGATGATGTCAATATTCCACTGGAAAAACTCGCGAAGACGCCCCTTCTGCGGTCGTTCGGCACGGCACAGCCTGGGCACAGAAAACCACTTAATAGGCCTGGGAAGGGCATTGATCTGCTGATTGACCATACGGGCCAGGGTGGGTGTGATCTCCGGCCGGATGGCCAGGTCGCGTCCGCCGCGGTCCTGCAGGGAGAACAGCTGCTCCACGATTTCATCACCGCTCTTGACCTGGTACATCTTGAGCATTTCAAAAATCGGGCCGTCATATTCCTCAAATCCATTGCGTATGGAGGCTGCTTTCCAGCCATCTGTCAGGGTGTTTCGTACTGCCATGATGGGCGGATAGAAATCTCGGGTGCCTTTAACCGGTGGAATCTTCATGACTTTTTCGACGCGCCTTTCTTTGCCGCAGGCCTGGGCTTGGGCTTCATGTTGTTGTCAAACTTGACTTTGATATACTCTTCCATCTGTTTGTCGTCTGTAAAATGCAGGTCGTACTCGTAGTCGCCCTCCACAAAATCGCACTCATCATGCGAATAGCTCCGGCATATCTTGGGGCGATCATCATAGATCTTGCACCTGTAATCCTTGCCAGACAGGTTTCTGCACCGGTTCTTGACGTTTATGTACCAATCCCCATCCTCCACAAAGACAGTCACATCTTCATGACACAGATACCATCGGATATCGTCGTAATCATCCCTGTCCTGGGGTGTTTCAAGGGGTAAGGCAAAATAGCGGCAGCACTGCCCGTCACAGCGTGCGCACTGGTTCTTTTTTGACATAATTCATGATTCCGATTCGCGTTACAAAAAGGCTTTGCCTGACAAAGGAGGTACTATACGCGATAGAGCATACCGGGTCAAGATGGGGCTCCCCCGGATGATGTTAATAAGGTTTTCTCAAATACCCGTTAAACTGTGCCTTTCCAAGACTGGACGATGCCTGTATAATGAACGATTGGACAAGATGTTAGGATTGATTAATTAATCTCGTAAAGGGATTGCGAGGATCACCATGATGACCAAACGATGGATACTACACGGACTGCTGGCTGGGTTGCTTGTGTCGCAGGTTTCCTGCGCCAGTTGGATGGGCAAGAAGCACAAGGCGATTCCTTTGAGAAAATCCTTGACCCGGACTCAAACTGAATTGCTGCTCAAGGACGTTGATACACTGCAAAAGCAGGTCGATGCCGGCCAGAAACGGGCTGCCAGGTCCAGCATAAACGCCATCATGGCCCAGTACCCTCAGATTGCCCAGTATGAGCTCAAGGACTTTGTCAAGGCTGAAAAATACCTGCTCAAGGGCAAATTCTCTCGATCTGCCAAGGTGTATCAGAAGGTTTTGGAGGACTACCCGGAATCGGAATTGAGAATGCCCTCAGTGGAGCGTCTCTTTAAAATAGGCACCGCGTATGTGGTTGATGGCCGAAAAAAGGTGTTGTTAGGGCTGTTTATGATCAGTGGTGATGAAACGGGGATCAAGATCCTGGAGATCGTGTCCGAAGCCGAGGGTCTGGAGGACCCCAACGGTTTGGGGCTGAAATGTGCCATGATCATTGTAGACAATTATGAAAAGCGAAAACTGTACGAGGATGCCTATCTGAAGTGGCTGGAAATCTCTACGGTATGGGAAGATGGTGAGTTGGGCAGGCAGGCCCTGCTGGGTATGGCAGACAGCAAGCGTGCGTCCTACAATGTCAACCCCCCGGAAAGACGCCATTTGTTTGATGGTTCGAGCCTGAAGGCTGCAAAAACCTATTATGAGAAATACCTGACGCTCTTTCCGGATGACGCCAAAGAACAGTATGTCACAGACGCCGTCCACGAGATCAACGAACAAATCGCATACAAGGAATACTCCGTTGCACAGTTCTATGATCGAACAGGTCAAAAACAGGCAGCCACCATTTACTATAACATGGTGATTGAGACCTGGCCCCAATCCGAGGCCGCACAGATGGCCCGAGAAACCCTGAATCAGCCCGAAAATTAGCAAGGATTGCTCTGCATGACCCTATGGAAAAATGCAACACAAGCGTGTAAAACCCATTTGAAGCAGACCCCGTTTTTGGTACGGGCCGTGATGGCTCTATGCGGTCTCACTGTGATTGGCTGTGCCCTGGATGGCTATTCCAATACGTCTTTGTACCCCAATGATGTGAGCAGTGTGTGCATCCGCATGTTTGACAACCAAACATTCTGGCGGGATATGGAGTATGATCTGACAGATGCCTTGAGCAAGCGTATTGAAGCCAAGACGCCGTACAAGGTTATTTCCAGTGATGATCTGGCAGACACCGTGATTAGCGGTCAGATTACCGAGGTGAACAAATCGGTCCTGATCCGTGACAGGGAGGTCGGATCGGCCCTGCAGAATGAGATTCTGATCCAGGCCGTGGTGAGCTGGAAGAACCTCAAGACAGGAAAATTACTGATCGACAGCCAATTGATCAGTGCTGCGGCACAGTATAGTGAGTCACTGAACCAAGGGGCTGGATACGCCACCAATCTGGCAGCCAACAAGCTGGCAGAACGTATTATTGAACTAATGGAAACTCGCTGGTAATACAATGGGCCCAACAGAGCCAGTATCCAGCCTTTTTAATTCTGTCACCTGAAAACACTATGAGTAAAAACACAGACCCTCAGAAAAACATGAAGCGTCGTCCAGTCAAATCCGGCAAAAAGCCACCTGTGCCCCCTCAAAAGGGCAAGCCTCTGAATTACCTGGTGATTGTGCTGCTGATCATTGCGGCCATGACATTCATTTCCCAGGGTTTTACTGCCAAGACGATCGAGTTCAGCCAGTTCCTCACGGATCTGGACAACGACAAGATCGATACTGTGGTAATTGGCAGCTACGAAATCAAGGGTGAACTCAAAGACACTGCTGTACAGGATCCCAAGGACAAGCCCTTCAGGGTCGATTACCGCCCGTCCATGGACGACTCAAAACTGACAGACAAGCTCACAGCCAGCGGTGTGACCTGGAAATACGAAGAACACCAGGTCCTGCTTGAGTTCTTTATGAGCTTTATCTTTCCGATCCTGCTGATTGTGGGCCTGTTTTATTTCCTGTTTGCACGCAACATGCGCGGCGGTGCAGGGGGCATGCTCATGTCATTTGGACGCAGTCGGCACCGTTTACAGGGCAAGGATCATGTCAAGGTCACCTTCAATGACGTGGCCGGGATTGAAGAGGCCAAGGACGAGGTCGGCGAAATCATTGAATTTCTCAAGAATCCCAAAAAATTTCAACGCCTAGGCGGACGTATTCCCCGAGGCGTCCTGCTCATCGGGCCTCCGGGCTGCGGAAAGACACTCCTGGCAAAAGCGATCGCGGGAGAAGCCAATGTGCCGTTCTTCAGCATTTCCGGTAGCGACTTTGTCGAAATGTTCGTGGGTGTGGGCGCCTCGAGAGTACGTGACCTGTTCAAGTCGGCCAAGGACAATTCTCCCTGCATCATCTTCCTGGACGAGGTGGACGCCATCGGGCGAAAACGCGGTGCCGGGTTTGCCGGAGGTGGACATGATGAACGGGAGCAGACGCTCAATGCCATTCTCGTTGAGATGGATGGGTTCGACACCAACGACCAGGTGATCGTGGTTGCGGCCACGAACCGGGGTGACATCCTGGATCATGCGCTCACGCGTCCCGGACGATTCGACAGACAGGTCGTGGTCCCCCTGCCTGACCTCAAGGGCAGGATGCAAATCTTGAAGGTTCACGCCAAGAAGGTCAAGATGGCACCGGATACGGACCTGGAGCGCGTCGCCCGGGGGACGCCCATGTTCAGCGGGGCTGACCTGGAGGCCACCATCAATGAAGCCGCCCTGGCAGCCACGATGTCCAACAAAGACCATGTGGAACTCGCGGACCTGGAAGAGGCCCGTGACAAGGTCCGCTGGGGCCGCGCCAAGAAAAGCCGCATGGTGGATGACCTGGAACGTAAAGTCACGGCCTACCATGAAGCCGGACACACGATCGTGCAATGCCTGCTCGACGACGCTGATCCGCTGCACAAGGTCAGCATCATCCCGAGGGGTCCCATGGGTGGCGCCACCTTCTCATTGCCTGAGAAGGACCGCACCATGTTTACGCGAAAATACTGCCTGGCCCTGATGCAGGTCTGTTTTGGCGGGCGTATTGCCGAGGTCCTGTTCTGCGACGACATCTCCAGCGGTGCCCAGTCGGACATTGATCAGGCCACCAAGATTGCACGCCAGATGATCGTGACCTGGGGCATGAGCGATAAGATGGGCCCGATCAGCTATGGATCAGATCAGGGCATGACCGACCAATCTTATATATTCCCGTCGCAACGGGAATACTCGGAACAGACCGCTCAGGAAATCGACAGGGAAATCAAGGATCTTGTGGATCAAACCTACAAACGGGCCCAGACGCTGATCGAGGCCAACAGAGACAAGCTCAACGATGTGGCTCAGGCACTGCTCAAATATGAGACTCTGGATGCCAGTGAAGTGAAGCTCATCATGGACGGCGAGACCCTGGACAAACCCACGGTGGGTGAGTTATTGGCCCAGGAACAGGCCAAAACGCCGCCATCGCCAACACCCTCCGAACAATCCGCCAATGATAAAACGTAGTAATGGCAGCCATTAAAGTCCAAATACTGAAAACCTGATCGGAGGTTGTCATGAAATGTGCAATGAAGCATCTGGTATGCGCACTCTGCTTGTGGGGCTCATATCTGGCAGGGGCACAACCCTATGTGCCTGAAGGCTACACCGAATTAGCCCGCTCAGACGAGGAATTCACCTCTGCCAAACTTGTCCCCGCACAAGACGGAGAGCAATACGGGGTGGCCCTGCTCTTTGAAGGATCGAATGATCTTCATTATTACGCGGACGCCAAATCAGCCCCTCTGGCAGGTATGGAGTTGACCGTCAAGGCTGAGGCTGAAGGCCTGACGTTCGGCGAGCCCAGGCTCCCTCAATCGAGCATCTTTCAAGACCCGGCCCTGGGCAAACCGATCAATGTGTTTGTAGGACAATTCCAGGTGTTCATCCCTCTGACGACAGTGCCAGGTTCCAACCAGACCTATCCCGTGACCGTCACCATCGACGGCCTGACCTGCACCAGCACGGCCTGCCTGCCCCCCTTCACGCAGACTCTGACCCTTGACCTGACGCCCGCCGCGGCCGACTGGGTCAGCGTAGAAACTTCAGCGCCCCAGGCTGCAGGGACATCCAAAAGCGCGGCCTCTGCCAAGCCCATCATATGGGGCAATGTCATTCGCTATCTCTTCCTGGCCCTGATCGCGGGCATCCTGATCAACGCCATGCCCTGCGTGCTGCCTGTCATCCCGATCATCATCATGCGTCTTGTGGAGCAGTCCAGACAATCCACGTCACAACGCCTGCTTTCCGGTGTAAGTTTTTGCCTGGGCATCATCCTGTTCTTTGCAGGCTTTGCTGCTGTGGCGGCCGTCATCAATGTCACCACAGGGTCGGCCATCAGTCTCAACAGTATGTTTCGAGATCCGAACCTGGCCATTGGTCTGTTTCTCCTGATTGTCCTGTTTGCCCTGGTCATGCTGGACTTCCTGCCGCTGCTGTTGCCTTCTGCCGTGTCAGGTCATCAAACCCGGGGTTCCGGTGCAGGTGCTGCCCTGGGCACGGGTTTTTTTGCGGCCATACTGAGTATCCCCTGCACCGGGGCACTGCTCGGCTCGGTCCTGGTGTGGGCCCAGACGCAGCCCATCTGGGTCAGCAGTCTCTGCATCCTGCTCATGGGTGTGGGCATGGCCCTGCCGTATGCACTGATTATTGCCAATCCCGCCCTGCTCAACCGGTTGCCCAAGCCCGGGGCCTGGATGGAACATTTCAAGAAGACCTGCGGCTTTCTGCTGCTGTTCATTGCAGTCAAACTCTCCCTGGCGGCCCTGCCCAAGGAACGCCTGATCAATGTGCTGCTCTACGGTGTGGTGTTCAGTTTCTGTGTGTGGGTGTGGGGCACGTGGGTGACATTCTCAACACCAGCCCGAAAGAAATGGGGCGTGCGTCTGGGCATGCTGGTCCTGGCCGTAGTTGCCGGCCTCTGGCTTCTGCCCTCGCACACGGCGCTGGTGCCCTGGCAATCGTACGATGCCCTGGCCATCAAGCAGGCCGCGGACAAGGATCAACCGGTACTCATCAAGTTCACTGCAGACTGGTGCTCCAATTGTAAGGTCTTGGATCGCAGGGTCTACCAATCCAAAGACGTGGCAGATCTGATTGAAGCCAAGGGCGTCCTGCCCATCATGGCAGACACCACCAGCAAGAACTTCCCGGCCACTCTGGATTTAAGTGCCGTTTACGGCGAAGCCGGCAATGTCCCTGTCACCATACTCCTGCTGCCCGGCCAGGCGCCGGTCAAGCTCGGTGGCATTTTCCAGAAGCAGACGCTCACCGATATCCTGTCCGCTCTGCCAACCGTAAAAACAAAGACCCGATAAAGTTGAAATTCGATCTGGCCGATATAGTCCCCAGAGGGCAATGGGCTCAGTTCAGTCATGTCATCATTGCTCATGGACGGGCCCTGTGCACTGCACGCAAGCCCGATTGTTCTCAATGTCCGATTGGCCGATGTCCGGCATTGAAGCAACCGTCACTTATTGAGAGGATCTAGGCCTATGTTTACAACCAATGACAAACCCGTACAGGACCTTTGGCGACTCTTCCGGATCATGGCAGAATTCACAGAGGGCTTTGAGGCACTTGCCGAAGTCGGTCCTGCCGTGTCGATCTTTGGCTCTGCACGCACGCCCGCGAATGACCCCTACTTCAAGCTGGCTGAAACCACAGGCCTGAAGTTTGGCGAAGCCGGCTTTGCCGTGATCACGGGCGGCGGCGGCGGGATCATGGAAGCGGCCAATAAGGGGGCGGATCATGCCGGTGCCAAGAGCATTGGCCTCAACATAGACCTGCCCATGGAACAGACCCCCAATCCGTACCAAAACATGTCGCTGGAATTCAGATATTTCTTCTGCAGAAAAGTCATGTTTCTCAAATACGCCAGTGGCTTTGTGGTCTTTCCGGGCGGCTTCGGCACCCTGGACGAACTCTTCGAATCGCTGGTACTGATCCAGACACTCAAACAGGCCTTCTTCCCTGTGATCCTGATGGGCAGTGACTTCTGGGAGGGCCTCATGGATTGGGTCAAGGAGCAGATGCTGCAGAAAAACCAATACATCTCACCTGAAGATCTGGATGTTTTCCAAATCATGGATAATCCTGATGACGCAGTGAATCGCATCAAGGAGTTTCATCACGACCAGGACACGCAAACCGGACTGACTCTGCCCGATGGCTTGCGGGGTTGGATGGGCGACAAGCAGAGGTGACAAACAGCAAAACCACCCGTCACACATGGATGTGTTCGTCTCAGCCGGAGACCAGGGAAGATAGGCATCCTGGCCCGCGCGAGGATTCCATCGAGCCAGACGGATCACCGCCCGGCATGTCATGCCAATCATCAGTCCGGCACATCTCGTAACCGGCAGGCGTGCGCACGCGATGAGACACAAAGCACTAGGATGTTTGCGTCAGTGCAATGGCCTCTTTCAGATTCAATGTGCCTTCATAGAGACTGCGTCCGGCAATCACACCATGGATACTCGGGACCCGGAGCAGGTCCCGGATATCGTCAATTTTGGAGACACCGCCCGAGGCAATGACCGGGATGTTCACGGCCTCTGCCACGGCCTGGGTCCGTTCAATGTTGGGCCCGCACAGCATACCGTCTTTGGCAATATCCGTGTAGATGATAGCTGCCAGGGGCAGTTCGGCGGCCTGTCTGGCAAAGTCCAAAATGGTCAATGCACTGTCCTCCTGCCATCCGTGGGTCGACACATGGGAACCTCTTGCATCCAGGCCCAGGACAATCTGGCCTGGAAAGGCGCGAGCCATCTCACTGAACCAGTCATAGTCACTGACCGCCCTGGTGCCGATGATGACCCGCTTGACACCAATATCCAGCAGCGTCTTTATGGCGTTTTCATCTCGAAGCCCCCCGCCAACCTCCACGTGGAGACTCGTTTGCCTGACAATGGCCTCGATGCTCTGCGTGTTGACCGGTCGGCCCTCTTTGGCACCATCCAGATCCACCACATGGAGCCAGGTCGCACCGTCCGTCTGAAAGTCAACAGCCTGCGCAGCAGGATTATCTTTATAGGTAATCTGGTGGTCATATTGTCCCTGAATCAGGCGTACACACTTGCCGTCTCTAAGATCTATGGCCGGTAGAATGATCATGTTTTATCCTTTGAATGGGGTTTTCAGGCTAATTAGAATGGCCGGATTGTAGGCAAATGCCGATTTCGTTGCAACCTTTTTACAGATTGGCCCTCAAAAACGTTATTCGGTCCGGATCGGGATTCCTTGACACTCTAAGATGGTTATGACATAATGCAAAAGCGTGGTAGCAGGTTCCTTCTTGGAGGATCGACAGATGCGTCTAACAGTCAAACAGAAGGATGGACAGCCCCAGGAATATCGATTCCATGATAATCCCATTCATATCGGCCGGGGCGAGAATAATCAGGTGGTCTTGCCGGGCAGGACGGTGTCAAAGCAGCATGCCGTCATTTTCAGTACTGATGATGGGGCCTGGATGCTGGAGGATCTCGATTCTGCGAACAAGACATGCCTCAATGGCAAGGCCATCCACAGGGCCAGGATTACCACAGGCGATGTCATCAGCATCACAGACTTCACCATTGAAATTGCCATGGTGGATGTTGAACCTGAGGAGAAACTCAGCCAGGCAGAAGATACGCTCCAATTGGAGGCCACGCTGTCCACACCGCGCAACGAAACTGTGGTGAGAAAGCCGGATGCCAGTCACGCACCTGCCATGCGTTTGCCGTCCAAGCGATTGACCGACTTTGCCCAGGCCACAGATGCGATTTCAGATGTCCTGGACTTGGAAGAGCTCCTTCTGGCACTGATAGACACGGTATTGAAACAATTCAGCGGTTTTCATGTATGGTGTGCCCTGCGGGAGCAGCCCAATGGCCCCATGACCTATCACGCCGGCAAACGCCGTGACGGACAAACCATTGAGATCAATGAGCTGGCACTGGCAGACAAGATCAACCATGCTGTGGATCGCAAGCAGTCTCTGGTTCTGCCCCGCGTGTCAGCACAGATGGAAGGCACTGATCGAATTCGCTCCGCCATTATTGCGTCCATTGTGGGCCATGCAGGCTGTTATGGGGTGATTTACGTGGACAATGCCATGGTTCATGAACACTTCAGCCTGAGTGATTTGGACTATCTCATGTTTATCGCCATACATACCAGCGCCGTGTTAAAAAGACTGCTCAAGGATTAGTGCCGGTCTGCACCGCTGGAAGAACGGAGACGATCTCGACTCACCCATATCCGGGGAGGCAGGTCAGGTTTGCAGGTTTAAACCTTCACATGGGTTCTTGAGCTCGACAGTTTTCCGCGCGGCCTTGCCCTACGCCCCCTGCGGCCAAAAGACGGCGGGCTGAAAGCACTAAATCTTGAACTCCAGGCCAAGTATGGCAGTATCAGTCAAGATGCTGGACTTTTTGATCCATTCTAAACACAATGCCTAAGGTCTTGCCCAATCAAGTACAATACAATACAATGGCCCTTTGACTAAGAGCACCTCACAAAATGAGTCTGCATTCGAATCGCTTGTTTTGTTAGGGCCTCTAAATTGACTTAAAAGAAAAAGATAAAATGGCAAAGCAATCAGACAATAGAAGAACAAGAAAAGCCGTATGCAGTTTCTGCGGTCAATCAGGCAGTCGTACGGAAACCTTGATCGAAGGCCCGGAAAATGTGTATATCTGCCCGGATTGCGTGGAACTGTGCCACAACATCATCCGTCAGAACCGGAGACAGACCACGTCAAGTACTGGCATGACTCTCAAGAAAACGGCCAAACCCCGTGAGATCAAGGAAAATCTGGATCGGTACGTGATCGGTCAGGAGCATGCCAAAAAGTGCCTGTCCGTGGCTGTGTATAACCACTACAAGCGCCTGATGCACAGCGAAAATGGCGATAGTGATATTGAACTGGATAAATCCAATGTCCTGCTCGCAGGCCCCACGGGCTGCGGAAAGACCCTACTGGCCCGGACCCTGGCCAAGCAGTTGGACGTGCCCTTTGCCATTTGTGACGCCACAACCGTGACAGAAGCCGGGTATGTGGGCGAAGACGTGGAAAACTTCCTGCTCCGTCTTGTCCAGGCTGCAGACTATGACATTGAAGCAGCACAGCGCGGTATTGTCTATATTGATGAGATCGACAAAATCGGCAAGACATCTCAGAACGTCTCTATTACACGCGATGTGTCCGGAGAAGGGGTGCAGCAGGCCCTGCTGAAAATGCTGGAAGGCACCACCGCGAATATCCCGCCCCAGGGCGGGCGCAAGCACCCGGAACAATCGTATATTCAAATCGATACCTCTGAAATCCTGTTCATCTGCGGCGGCACGTTTGTCGGCCTGGAAAACATCATCAAGAAGCGTCTCGGCAAAAAGATGATCGGATTCTCCTCAGAACTGCATCAACAGGAAGACACCCAGGAATCAAAGAATATTCTGGAGCAGGTCATCCCCGAAGATATCATCCAGTACGGCATGATCCCCGAAATGGTGGGACGTCTGCCAGTGATCACATCCCTGGCCCATCTGGACGAAGACGCCCTGGTCGACATCCTGACCAAACCCAAGAATGCCCTGTGCCGTCAGTACCAGCGTTTCTTTGAAATGGAAGACACAGAACTCGAGTTTACTGAGGGGGCACTGAGAGCCATCGCCCAGAAGGCACTCAAGCGGGACACAGGTGCCAGGGCCCTGCGCGCGATCACAGAAGAACTCATGATCGATCTCATGTACGACCTGCCCGAAGAAGCCAAGGGCAGCAAATACCTGATCACCGCAGACATCGTCAATGGCATTGCAGACCTGGCCAAGGCGAGAATAAAAGTCAAGAAAGAATCCGCATAACACACCCGATCTGAGAGGTGTTTTCACTTGCGAGGGTCAGGGCCTTGGCCTATAATCCAGCGTTTTCAAAGCAGAGTACAGAGTACGGGCCCGTAGCTCAGCGGTTAGAGCAGGGGACTCATAATCCCTTGGTCGAAGGTTCGAATCCTTCTGGGCCCATTTTTATCTTTGTAATGACAAATACTTAGACGTATCTTCCGGAAAGACGACACTTTCCGGCACTGCCTCAAAATCGACATTCTGGTCAATACCCCCCTGTTCGGCTTGGTACTGTGCCGGATTCTGGGCCGCGTCACTGGCCTGCTCAAAGTGTTCATCCAGGACCTGCAAGTAGTGCTCTTGAGCTACCTTTTGCGAGTTGTCAAGCCACGCACAGACCACATGTTGGGGCCATCGCTATTACAACCTGCTTCAATCGAACTTAGTTTGTCTGTTGCCGAGGATATTGAGGCCGAACGAAACAAGATTGAAAATCAATGGAAACATCGTTTGGATCGTGCGGCCAGACAATACCACTGTGTTGAACCTGAGAATCACTTAGTGGCACGTGAGCTCGAACGACAATGGGAACAACAGTTGTTGGAATAACTACTACTACTTGTCTACGGGACGCGAGTAAGGCAGCCTGGATATCCTAAATCTGCCATTACTAAACCATGTTTGCCAAAAAGGGATGCTCATCTATAATCATCCTCTTCTCCACGGCTCGTTTACGCATAGCGTCGAGTTCTCGTACACAAAAGTCCAGCATGTCGTGACCAATAGCACGGATGAATACTTGCACGTTACGACATAGTTACTCTTAGTCCTGAGGCTTATTGGCTGGTCTGCGGTATTGACTAATTTCATCTTTGAAAACGGCATATCCCGGTTTCTCTCTTCCATCTTCATACTTTAGACCGAGCGATGTGAGGTACTTCATAAACGGTTCATGTTGCAGTGCCGCGGCATCCAGATATCCCTGGAGTGCCTGCTTGGTGGCCTCGTATGGCCAGTCCGTTGGGGCAAGCCATGACATGCCCAGTATTCGATCTTCCTTGCCATACAACCACTGAAACAAGGCCCTTATAAATGCAACCTGCAACTCAGGCGACGAGTCGATGTCGGGATGTGTGGCGCAGCCGATTTCAGTTATCAGTATCTTCTTGCCCCCGGCGACCCGAATGGCCTCATCCAGAGTCCGGGCAAAATACTTGTAGTGATTCTTGTCAAGGGCCTCGGCAGTAGGCGACTTTCCGAAGGCACTGCACGGCGTATAATACGTGATCGCCAGATGGTCGCAATAGGGTTCGATCTGCTTCCAGAAAAACTCTCGTCGCGATTCCACGAGCACGACGCCTACTTTGATCTTCGGTTTCAGGCGGCGGATCACCTCTTCCCCTCGCCGGAAGAACCGCTGAAATTCTGTCCATTCGTCATAGTGCTTGCCGAAGTAGTTGTTTACCTCGTTGCCGATGTTCAAATAGTCGATGTAGTCACCATAGCGGAAAAGGAAGACTTCGAGGTACTTTTGCCATCGGTCCAGCAAATTGGGATCATTGAAGCGTTTGCCTTTGAGATACTTGGGCAAGTGCTTCTGATCCATGTGCACATTAGTGAAAGTGATTGATATCCGATATCCCCTTTCCTTCATTTCCTTTAGATGTGCCTGAAATTCATCATGCTTTGCTCCTGTCCAAACGTATTGGTCTGGCTCTGGCTCAAGCCATTGCGTCACCCCGACAATGAAATTCAGACCCAGCTCTTCTGCCATTTGCCGGGAATTGATGTCCCGATACTTTGGAAGATGGTTCAGACCAATTGGTATTTTGTGTGGACTCTCAGAATCCGACAGGTCCTCATTAGCTGACGGTTTGGGTTTCTCAGCTACCGGCATTTCAACCTCTTGTTCCGTCCTCATCTCTTCTGTCGTATCGTTGCCCGAATAGACCAACTCCAGTTCGTCTATGTAGACTTGTGAGCCTGGAGCGCCAATCCCTTTGGTGCCCTTCACTGTAAAAGCTATAAACATGGCGTTGTCTGATGTCGCTAACGGCATGGACGCCTCAAACCTGTGCCAACCGGGCAACCCACCGGCTACAACAGTATCCACGTCAAAGCGAGTAAATGAGTCATTGGCCAGGATCACTTGAACGTGGAACTTTGGTTTCAAGGCAGACGTATTCAGGAATCCCGAAAGCCGGGCAGTTGTGACACCTTTGGCTGTATAATCTCGCACACTTGTGAGTATGAAGGTGCTGGCATCTTCCAGAGTCTTATCGTCTTTGACATTCCAGCCAATGGGATTCCACATCAGGCTAAATGAACCGCTTCTAGTTTGCTCACCTGTCACTGCAATGGTGTTGCCACCGCTGTTTGAAGTGAACCAGGGGTAACTCCCCATGATGTTGTTGGCCGACTCTGTCAGGTCCCCGTTTTCAAAGCCTCCGTTGGAAAGCACATTGATCGAATTATATGCCAGGGCTTGTGCCACGATCATCGTCCATATACACACAATCGAGAGCATGCGTATCACTTTCATAGTGTCCCTTTTCAAGCTGAAATTGTCTGCTTAACGTTTCAAATGCATATAGGGCGATGTGTGACTGAGAGAAGGTGTAACGTAAACTAACCCTCATCTTGAGGGCAATCAATGCTCATTGGGTTTTTATGGTTATTTTCATATGATTCCATTTATAGTTTAACGTATGAGAGCGGCCCTCTTCATTCTTCATTGCATCCGACCAGATCAACACCATCTCTTTTCCATCAGTGCTAATCCATTTAGGGGACAGACTGGGCTGATAGGTTCGGTTCTTGGGGTCGTCAACCGTCCAATATTCTGTATAGTAAAACTGATGCCATGGGCCATAAGGATTCTCCGAATACCAGAATCCCAGGCTGCCTGTTTGGGTATGCATCCATGAACTGTAGTAGTCCTTATCCGAAGATGTCATGTCTGATCCTCCGTAGGTACCGCCATTGACCATGAGGTATAGGCCAAGGCCTTCGTTCCACACTACGGAGGGCACCCACGAATACCATCCAAAGCAGTTACCATCTTTACTCTTTTCGGGGTAGATGTGTGCATAACCTCGCTTGCGTATATCCGGAGTCCAGACTGGTTGAGAGTCCTGGTAGGTCATAAAGTATTCCCAGGCGTTTCGAAAACCGAGCTTGTCTTTGG
>JAIPFM010000144.1 GCA_021736645.1 Phycisphaerae bacterium
AAACTATGCATAAGGACTGTTTATGAGAACCACACTTGATTTACCTCAAGGTTTGATTGAAGAGGCCATGAGTGTATCCCATTTCAAGACCAAGACGGCCTTGATTATCCGGGCATTAGAAGAATTTGTTCGCCAGAATAAGATCGCCAAGATTAAGCAGTACAAAGGTCAGGTCGACCTGGATATTGATCTGAATGCCTTACGGGACCGTTCATGAGTGTCCTGGTCGATAGCTCAATATGGATTGACTACTTGAGGCGTGCCAATCACAGCCAGGCCCTGGATAGGCTGATTGACGATAATGAATTGGTGGTCAATGACCTGATCCTGGCTGAACTGATCCCCGCACTCATGCTGAAACGACAACAGCACCTGATTAAGCTTCTAAAAGCGATTCGTCGGTTGCCACTTCGCATTGACTGGGATGATTTGATCAAGATGCAGGTCAAATGTCTTGGTCAGGGCATTCATAAAGTGGGTATCCCGGATCTAATCATTGCTCAGAACTCAATCCAGAACAAAGCCCCACTCTACACACGAGACAAGCATTTTCAGCGTCTGAGCTTGCACATCCCATTACGCCTGTTTTTGGAGTAGGTCGGCTACTTATTTGTCTTGCTGCTTTTGGGTTTCTTGGTTGAAACCAGCCAGAGAACAACGTATATAGACTGTAGTTTTCAGTGTTCAGTGTTAGGTTTTAAGTAAGTATTGGAATGGGCTTTCACCCATGCTGTTCTAGGTTTTAGGTTTTAGGTTTTAGGTCCTGGGTTCCAGGTTCTGCTTTAAGAAGGATCGTGCATGAAGATCATTCAGATTACACCCGGCTCCGGGGATAATTTTTATTGTGAAAACTGTCTGCGTGACCTGGAGATGGTCAAGGCATTGCGCAGCCTGGGTCATGATGTGCTCATGGTGCCTCTCTATCTCCCTTTGCAGATCAAAAAAGACGAGGGCGTGGCCAATGCGCCGATCTTTTACGGGGGTGTGAATGTGTACCTCCAGCAGAAGTTCACCCTATTCCAGAAGACACCGCGCTGGCTGGACAAGTGGCTGGACTCAAAACGCCTGCTCACGTGGGTGGCGCCCAAGGCAGGGATGACAAGTTCCAGGGACCTGGGCGAGACCACGGTATCCATGCTCAAGGGAGAGCACGGGCACCAGATCAAGGAACTTCACCGATTGATGGACTGGTTGGCACTGGAGGAAAACAGGCCGGACGTGGTGTGCCTGTCCAATGTGCTCCTGGCAGGTCTGGCTGAATCGCTCAAGGCCCGCCTCCAGGTCCCTGTGGTGTGCTGGCTCCAGGATGAAGAGTGCTTTGTGGATACGCTGGAGCAGCCCTATGCCGGTGAGGCCTGGAATTTGCTGCAAGAGATTTCTGGCGAGTCGATTGACGGATTCGTGTCGGTCAGTGAGTTTTACAAACAACGCATGGTGTCGCGACTCAATGTGAATGAGTCCAAGGTCAAGGTGATCCCTCTGGGCATCAATCTTGATTTGTATACGCCTGCACCCGATCCGCCTATTGTTCCGGTGATTGGTTTTCTGTCGAGACTCTGCAGGCTGCGCGGCCTGGACACCCTGGTGGAGGCCTTTATTCAACTCAGGCAAACAGAGTCACTGTCGAATGTGCGTCTGCACATGGCAGGGGGCTCCAATACCGCAGATGAGCCGTTCATTGCGTCTCTGAAATCCAGGCTGGATCAGGCCGGTTTGTTGGGAGACGTGCTGTTTGAACAGGACTTTACGTTCGAAGCGCGCCATAGATTTTTACAGGGCGTATCCGTGGTGTGTGTGCCTGAAACGGAACCGGCAGCGCATGCACTCTATGTACTGGAAGCTCTGGCCATGGGCGTGCCCGTGGTGGAGCCCTACATGGGTGCCATACCTGAACTGATCGAAACCACACAGGGTGGGGTACTCTATCAGGGCGAGAATGCAGATGCCGTGGCACAGGCCCTGGAGCCGCTGCTTGCCGATCCGATGAAGGCAAGAACCCTGGGCGACAAGGGACGTCAAGGCGTGCTCGAGCATTTTGACATCAAAGATGTGGCAGCCAGTATTATTGCGTACTATGACACTGTCGTATCTCAAGCTCGTGGGTAGAGGATTGTCTGATTGGCCGTTGCTTCCAAGCGACATCTGGCAGGAGATAAGAGTATGAGACCAGCCGTGTTGGTATTTTTGTGTATGACGACTGTGGCATGGGGCGCACAGACAATCCATGTCTCCCCTGCAGGGGGGACGGTGTCGGACGGCAGCTTAGAACATCCTTATGCAACGCTGGAGCAGGCACGCGACGCCATTCGTGCGGGGCGTAAAAGCGGTGTCATCAAACGGGATGACGAGGTGACGGTCCTGATTGAGCCGGGGATCTATGTCCAGGCCGGCACCCTGAAGCTGAGCCGGGAAGACGGCGGTAGTACGAAGTCGCCAGTCATTTATCAGGCGTCGAAGCAGGGAAAGGTGCACCTGGTCGGCGGAGTGTCACTGGATCCAACGCGGTTCAAGCCGGCGACTGATACGGCTGTCCTGGAAAGACTGCAGCCTGCGGCACGTGCTCACGTTGTTGTATGTGATGTGTCAGCGCACGCTCCCAGGGGCGGCTTTCCTCCGTTCAAAACCGCCTATCAAGGGGTGCCCGCAGAACCGCTGCTGTACGTCAACGGTAGTCCCATGACCATGGCACGCTGGCCCAACCTGACGTCGGACCAGGGCAATTGGGCCGGGTTTACCAAGGTGATCGACACCGGCTTACCTGACACGGAGTCCAAAGATCCGGCCAAAAAGAAGAGGCGCGCCGGTTCGTTTGTGTTCGATGACCCTCGCCCCACGCATTGGGATATCGACCAAGGCGTCTGGCTCTTCGGCTACTGGACGCACGACTGGTCCGATGAAGTGATCCGCATCGCGTCCTATGATGCGGACCAAAAGCTCATCCAATTGGCCGCGCCGCATAATTACGGGATCATGGCCGGGACCTGGGGACGCAATGAACGCCGCTTCTACGCCCTGAACCTGCTGGAAGAGTTGGATGCCCCGGGCGAGTGGTACCTGGACCGCACCCATAACCTGCTTTATCTCTATCCGGAATCCGGGTTCGCCTGCGCACAGGTTGTGCTCACAACACTGACCACACCCATGGTGGACATTGACGGGACCGAGCACCTCAGGTTCCGTGAACTCGATCTTGAGTATGGACACTCACTCGGGTTTTCCGTCAAGAACGCCAAGGATGTGCACATCGAGGGCTGCGTGGTCGCCAATTTTGCAGCAGGCGGCGTGTCGCTGAACGGGACCGACTGCTCCGTACGTTCCTGTGACCTCTTTAATTTGGGTCGAGCCGGTATCAGCGTCAGCGGGGGGGACAGGAAAACACTGACTAACGGCAACAATGTGATTGATAACAACCACATCCACCATTTCGGTTTGTTCCAGCGAACCTACGCGCCTGGCATAGGACTCAATGGTTGCGGCAACGTGCTGCGACACAACTGTATTCATGACGCGCCGCATACCGCCGTACTCTACGGAGGCAACGAGCATCTGATCGAATTCAACAACGTCTATCGCGTGGTGATGGAGACCGGCGACGCAGGTGCGTTTTATACGGGGCGCGACTGGACCACCCAGGGCAATGTCCTCAAATACAACTACATCCATGATCTGGGCGGAGGAGACGCGGATCACGTCAACACCATGGGTTTCTATTTCGACGATTGCGACTGCGGCGACGAAGTCACTGGCAACGTCTTCTTTCGAGCCGGTCGCGCGATCATGATCGGCGGCGGCCGTGAGCACCCCATTACCAACAATCTTGTTGTGGAATGTCCCATAGGCCTGCACATCGATTCACGCGGCATGAGCTGGGCGCAGTGGAACGAACCCGACACGAGTTGGTGGTTGGAAGGCAAGGCCGAGAAGATGGACTATAAGCAGCCGCCCTGGAGCGAACGTTACCCACGTTTGGCCCGCATCATGCAGGACAGTCCCCGCGAGCCGCTCTACAATCCCATACGCAACAACCTGTTCATAGACTGCACACAACAGGTCTGCAATTTTGACGGTAAGGTGATGGACTTGATGGACAAGTTCGAACTCGAGAACAACCTGGCCGTTTTTACTGCCAGCACCCAGGAGATCCCCCTGAAAAAGGGCATCAAAGGCTTCCGCACACTGAACGGCACATTGCAGGCCCCGATCGACTTCGGGTTTGAAGACCGTGACGCCGGCAATTTCAACCTGCGTTCAAATGCCAAGCTCACTCAAATCGCGCCCCATTTTCAAGCCATCCCGTTCGATAAGATCGGCCTGTACAAAGACGAGTTTCGTAAAGAACTACCGGACAAGTCATTTTAGGTGCCACGATTGAGCAGGACCTGTCCTGCGTGCAGTCAAAGAGAGAGTTCCCTGCGAGGTTAACCATGATTTACGAATATGAGCATACCCAGCCTGGAACACTGATGCGGATCGTTTTCGGCGGTTTCATCGTCTTCTTTGCCTGCGTTGCCCTGGTCACGGCCGGTCGTGACCCATGGGAGAGTCGGCTCCCAATCCTCCTGGCCTTGGGCATCTTGGTGGGGTGCCTGTTCCTCTTCCATGCGTTGACGGTGACGGTGTCGACCGACGCCATCCAACTCCGCTTCGGTATCGGGCTCATCCGAAAACGCTTTGCCGTGGCCCAGGTGCAGGACGCCGCGGTTGTCAGGAATCGCTGGTACTACGGCTGGGGAATACGACTGGGGCCCCGCGGGTGGATCTTCAATGTCTCGGGATTCGATGCCGTGGAAATCCGGATGAAAAACAATCGGCAGTACCGTATCGGCACGGATGATCCGGAGGCCTTATTGGCGGCCATCCAGTCCGCAATAACAAAGAGCATGTAACGCCTTAGCCGATGGATGGGGAGGCGCCTGCACTTGTCGGGTCAATTTTGCAGTTAACTGCAAAATCTTATGGGTCACTCCTTTCTCATCTGAAGTAGAATGCATATTGAGCCCAAAAGCATAAAGGCCAGGTCTGGCCCAGCGAAGCTCCACTTTTGTGCCTTTTGTGAGCCAGCACATCCCGCGACTCCTATTCAAATTACGGAGTGAATCACATACTCCCAATCGGATGAGCATGGCTTCAGTTGACAGGCGACTTGCTGGTATAGTTTCTGGTTTTGGTGCCGGACTCGTCGTATTCCGTGACATTGTACTCATAGTCCTCTTGGTAATTTCCGCTGAGCGTCTGGTATAGGATTCTCTGGCCCGTGGGCGTGTAGGTTGCCTGCCATTGGATAATACCTGGAGCAATGTACCCCTTGTGCAGGCCGACCGGCAATCCCTTTTCATAGTGCGCTTCGGTTTTGCGAAACCAGCCATGTTCTTCGTCCTTGATATCCACAGTCAATTCGCCGTGACGTTGATTGTCCTCGTAAAAGGAGATTTCGCGATACACTTCTATACCGTCTGTTAAAGAACGAACCACGTGTCTGCCTTGAAGTTGGCCCTTTCCGTCCACATAGTACGTCTTCCTTTGGTTTCCCTTGGACTCTTCCTTTTTCACCCACCCCTGGCTCAGGTAAAATTCTTTTTCATTGAAATCGTCATCGTTCACCAGACCGATGGCAAGCAGTTTCTTGAGGTCCATACTGTCTATCTCGTCGTAGAATTGCCTGAATGCAGGATTGTCCTTGGCCCGATTGCTGGCCATCTTCTTGGCCAGGGCCTCCAGCTTGGCCCGGGCTTTTACCACAGCCAATTTGTGCATGCTGTTTTCTTTGTACCAGTCCAGAGACTGTATGGCTTTATTGAATGCCCCCAGCTTTTGAGAGACTTCGGCGGTCATCTTGCCGTTGTTTTCTTTGAGAATCTTCTGGTAGGCTGCCCGATGTTCATCCAAACGTTTTTTCAGGAATTGGCCATACCAGAGGTCGCTGCGCGTGAATACATCGTCCAGGTCATAACGCACTGTGGTCTTGCCATAGGACACGGTTTTGGCGGACTGGATTTCGCCAATACGATCCAGAAACGTGTCAAACTCCGTGGACACGCGAGCATTTCGGTGAGCAATTTCCAGGCGGTAGGTGCCGATTCTCGCCTTGAATTCGTCGTAATTCTGTCTCGCGGCGTGCATATCTTGCCTGTCGCTCAATAGACCGGTTCCCTCGGAGATCAGCTGATACGGCTTGACCACGGCCCCCACGGTCTTGCCAATGACAAGGTTCTTGATGATGTCCAGGCCCACGTCGTTGACCGATCGCAGCACACCCCGCGTGGTGGCCCAGAGCACTGAGGGATCGTTGCCTGCTGCCAAATCGGCCTCGAACTGTTTTTGGGATTCGGCAAAGGCCTTGCGCGATGTTTTGGTATAGTTGTCCAGGCCCAGCGCATAATACGTTCCCTGTGCCACCGTGGTGCCGTAAAACTCCAGAATGCTTTCGTCGCCAGTCATGTTTGACAGGAATTCTCCTTCTGCACGTTTGAAGCCATGGAATGCCCCAATCCCGGCATCCACATGGCCCAGAACGGTTTTACATTCCTGAAGAGACTGCGCCTTTGCTGCCTGCCTGCTGATTTCCTGATCAAACTTCTGGGCCTGATTCATACCTCGCTTGTTTTTGGCCAGAAGTTTGTTTTCTAATTGACTGGCCGTGTAGGGAATGCCCGTTTTCTTGTCCAGGTAGCGCACGCCGCCCTTACGCATTTCTTGGGTGATATCCATGCCCTCCAGGTGGGCCATGGTGGCCAGGTTGCCATTCCTCGTGGCCCCTCGAATGGCGTAATATCGGTTTCGATTCTGCTGGTAGAGCTTGTCCTTATAGGCCGAGGCAGTGATAAAATCTCCCTTTTTCAGGGCCTGTTTATATTTCTCGGTTGTGCCTTCGATTTCAATATCATCATATAGACTACTCATTTTGTACTCAGACCGAATCTTTTCCAGGCATCTACTCTGGACTGTTTTTACGGCCTGTTGATACTCATCATCAAGCAGATTCGGATTGACCATACCTGAACTTTTTACAGTGTGTCCGCCCTTGACCAGAACCATGGAATCTTCGAAACTAAGAGACTGGCCCTTTTGCACCTTCTGAACCACGGTGTCGATGTCCGGGTAACGTGTCTTTTTGGTTGGATTTTCAGATTCGATGCGTATGGTGGCCTTGACCAGCATCTGCACATCGTCCACTGACATGTGGGCAGTATTTTTTAAGGCCGCCCCATGGCTTTTTTTGACATTGTCAAGGAGGTACAGACTCGGGTCCTTGTAAATCATCTTCCCTTCTGGTGTAAAAAATGCCCCCACCACCATTTCCGGATCTTCGAAGTAACCGGCCTGAAAACGGCGTTTTGCATCTTTGGGTGTAAAAATAGTGGTCTCGAGTTCTGCGATCGTGGCAGATCCTCCCTTTTGGTATTTGCCGTTGACCCGGTCCTCCACGGTATACCCCATACCCTTGGCAGCCGTGAGAACCCGATCGAAGTCCGTCTTGGTAACCAGGGAGGCCAGGTCAATATCTCCCAGTACACCCCTGGATTTGAGATTTTGTGAAAAATCCGTTTTCGTAAAATCCAGGTATGTCCCTGTAAACGCAGGGATCTTAACGCCAGCCTTGTCGAACACGGCCTTGAGTTGATAGTAGCGTTCAGGTTCCAAGGTGCGGGCCATGGTCAGGATATCGCCTCGGACCTCAAACAGCTCCTTAAAAGAGGTGTTTCCGTCTCTGGCGAGCTTCTCTTCCAGGGACAGGGTGTAGTCGTTGGTTTTGGCGGCATTGGCCCTGTAATCATCGCCGGGAATTGCGCCCAGTACTGGGACATGGGACATAAAAAGCGTGAGGAAAACCCATGAAAACCAGAGACATGATTTCTGCATTGACTTCATCCCTGCACCTCCTCTTGCCATGTGTTCATAAGAAGCCTGGCATACTCGCGCGACTGCGGACTGCTGTCAGGTTCATTCTGGACTCGTGCCAGCTGCTGTTGGGCACCCTGGATATCCCCGGACTGCTTGAGCAGGATCGCATACCCCAGAACCACAGAATCCCGGAATACGGGTGTGCCCATATCTCCCAGGAATGTCAGTCCCCTGGACAGTTGGCCGTCCAGAATGTAGCTGGAGGTCAACATGCTGACCAGGGCTCCGTCCAGCTTGTCGTCCGTACCCTGCGCGCATACCGCCTTGACCACGGCCTCTGCGTGGTCCATACACTCCGAAAAATTCTGCTGGCGAAAGCACAGCTCTGTCAACATTACCAGGGCATCCCTCTGCTGGGGCTGTAACGTTAAAACCGTCTCAAGCGTGAGTTGTGCCCTGAGGTCATAATCTGCCTGGTCACTGACCTTAAGGTACAGGGCCCCCAGCAGCAATTGATACGCTACGTTCTCAGGTGCCAGATCTACAGCAGACCGACCGTATTGAATGGCCAACTCATAGGCTGCGAGATCCAGTTCCGATTCTGCAATGTGCGCCAGATCAATGGCCTTGCGATATCTCAGCTCGGCCAGCGCCGCATAGTTTTCCAGAGAAGGATCAGACGCCAGCGTCTCCAGTAGCCTGGCCTCGTCCTGAAAGACACCCGGTTTGGGCGGCTCACCCGTGGTCCCGTGCGACCGCTGCACTGGATTTTCCGGCTCAGGCCCGGTGATCTGGAGTCTCACCAGGGTCTTGTCCTCTGGGAGTATGCCTGGCCCGACCCGGATCAGATAGCGTCCTCCCTGTGTGCACGGGAATTCCACAGCATTTGAGAAAGGCATCTCAGGATGGATCATGCCGCTGGCCACTACATCATTGTGATCCGTGACAATGCTGTATTGCAGAGGTATGGCACGGCTGACCAGCCATTGGATCTCATAGATTCCCTCCATTGCTGCGTCAAACTGGCAGCACAGGCCGTCACCTGTCAAGGGCGCGACAAAGGCGTCATCTCCTGGTTGAAAGATCCGGGCTGCAGGGTCGATCCGGTCTGTACTGGCCACAAAGATCGCCTTTGACACGGGGCTCTTCTCCAGGGTGGATGCCGTGTCAGCACCCACCGGAGGCGATTCAGTATCCCGGGGCATGTCATCATTGTTTGGCCGAGGCGTCTGCCCTGTATCAGCACGCGGGGACATGGGCCCGGCAGTCCCGGCCTCTTCTCCAGGCCGGGGTTTGGAGTCCTCCTTGTTACAGCCGGACACGACCAGACTCATCAGGAGACACAGAGTACACAGCCAAAGACAACGGAGCTTGGAAATGTGGATAACCATAATTCTCCTCTGCAAAAAGATTGATTGTTCGATGTGGTGGTCCAGACCCTGTCCATGCGGCGTCAAACACAGGAAGTGTCGATTCCAATGTCATGTGATTCAAGCGTTCGAAACAGGGGCTCGTCACGATTCAGACCATCCGGGCTACGTGGGTCAGGCATTGGTTACATTGTCTTAGTCTCTCACTCATACATACTATGAGCAATTTCCCTATAATTCCAGGAATAAATGCCATGGCCCTATTTTGACATGGCATCTATTCCACACGAGGAGCACGTCCTCAAGGGAGCCCAAGCGATTGTGGAGCAGCAAGCAGAGCATGACTTCTTGGCTTGCGAGGCCTGTTTGTTTTATGTACATTGGCAAGAAGGTAAAAATCGGGTATTTTAATGGCTGATGACGAGTCATTATTGTAACCAGTTTGGGATTGGAAGGAAATCCTATGATTGAACTCAAAGGTGTTTATAAAGAATATGCATCGCCTGAAACGACCCAGGCTGTGCCTGTGCTTTCAGGGATTGATCTGGCCATTGACGCGGGGTCGTCCGTGGCAGTGGTGGGGCCGTCCGGGTGCGGCAAGAGCACACTGCTGAATCTGATCGGGGCACTTGATACGCCGACAAAGGGCCAGGTGATCCTGGATGCACAGGATCTCAGCAGGCTGGATGATAGGAGCCAGTCTCAGTTACGCAATCAGAAGGTGGGATTTATATTCCAGATGCACCATCTCCTGCCCCAGTTGACAGTGCTTGAGAATGTGCTGGTGCCTACCCTGGCCAACAAGCATGCTGACCGGGCAAAAGACACAGTGCGTGCCAAATCGTTGCTGGAACAGGTCGGGCTTCAGGATGTGACTGCGCACCTGCCGTCTCAGCTTTCTGGCGGACAACGCCAGCGCGTGGCTGTGGCCCGGGCCCTGATCAACCAGCCCAAGGTCCTGCTGGCAGACGAACCCACCGGCGCCCTGGATCAGGCCACCGCAGAACAGATCAGTGACCTGCTCGTGGAGATCCACAAGACCCAGGGCGTGACACTGGTCATGGTCACCCATGCCAAGTCCCTGGCAGCGCGCATGGACAAGCTCTACACCCTGGACAAGGGCCGCCTCGTCCCCTCTGCTGAAAACCGAAAACTGAAAACCGAAAACTGATCCGAAGGAGCCCCTATGTCCTGGTGGCGATTCATCATTAAAAGTCTGTGGTATGCCAGACGTACACACGGTGCCGTGCTTTTGGCAGCAGCCGTGGGTACCGCCGTACTCGTCGGGGCCCTGGCCGTGGGCGATTCCATGCGATTCACCCTGGGGCAATCCATGGGTCAGCGTCTGGGCAAGACGCAGATGGCCTTGACTGTGCCGCATGGTTTTGTCACGACCGACCTCAGCGTTCGTTTGTCCAAGGCCCTGGATGCCACAGTGGCCCCTGTGCTGTTCAGCCGGGGAATTGTGAGTGATGGGGCTGGAAAAAAACGCATCAATCAGGTCAACATCTATGGTGTAGACTCTCGATTTTTTGAATTGGGGGACGGCGGCAATCCCCTGGATGGACTGGCTGCAGACGCGGTGATCCTGAATGACGCGGTCATGGAAAAGCTGCAGGTCCAGGCAGGCGACACGGTGGTCCTGCGTCTGGACAAGCCTGAGACCCTGTCCAGGGATCTGGTTCTCGTGTCAGAGGCCAATCGCACTGTGGCCTCCCGGCTGACTGTCGGTGCAGTGGCCCGGGCCGATCAGATGGGCCGATTCAGTCTGGAAGCCAATCAGGCCGTGGCTGCCAATGTATTTGTGCCCATGGACTGGCTGGCCGCCCAGATGGGTCAGCCCGGCATGATCAATGTCATGCTCGTGTCAGGCACGGCTGCCACAGAGGCCCAGGCCAATGCCGCGGTTCAAACCTGCTGGGATGCCAGGGATGTGGGACTCGAGGTGGTGACTTTGACGCAGGACACCGCCTACGAACTGCGAAGCAGACGCGTGTTCTTTGAAACCTCGATCAGTGACATCCTGCTCGCCCAGGCGGACCAGGCATCCGGCGTGCTCACGTATTTTGTGAACCGCCTGGAGGCCAATGCAAAGCACACGCCGTACTCCATGGTGGCGGCCGTGAAGGGGCCGGGCCTGAGCCTGCCTGAGCTGGGACCGGACGATATGGTGGTGTCCCAGTGGCTGGCCGATGATCTCGGACTGACAGTCGGCCAGGACGTGACAGTGGCCTATTACGTGCCCGGTGTACAGCAGCGGGGGCTGGTTGAAAAGGCGAAGACGTTCAAGGTCAGGCAGATCATTCCCATGGACCATCCGGCCGTGGACGCCAATCTCATGCCGGAGTTTCCGGGCATGTCCAATGTGGACAACTGCCGGGACTGGGACACGGGCGTGCCTGTGGTGCTGGATGAAATCCGTGACAAGGATGAGGACTACTGGGATCAATACAGGGGCAGCCCCAAGGCCTTTGTGAGTCTGGGCGCAGGCCAGGCCCTGTGGGCCAATCAGTACGGTAATCTCACGGCCGTGCGTGTGGCCGGCACAGACGCCATGGTGCAAGGCCAGGTCCGCCGCCTCTTGACCACACTCGATCCTGCAGCCCTGGGTCTCTATTTCAATCCGGTGCGTGCCATGAGTGAGAAGGCCCTGGCCCAGGGTACGGACTTCGGGCCGCTGTTTCTGGGGTTGAGTATGTTTCTGATTGTCGGTGCCATGATCCTGACAGGTCTGCTCTTTGCCTTTTCCATTGAGAGTCGGGCCGATCAGACCGGCCTGCTCCTGGCCCTGGGGGTGCCCGGTCGATCTGTGATGCGAGTCTATCTGCTGGAAGGGCTGGTGCTGTCTGTGGTAGGATCGATTGTGGGCGTGGGCGTGGGCCTGGTCTATGCCAAGGGATTGACTCTGGCCTTGAACTATCTCTGGCAGGGCGCCATTGCCTCGGCATCTGTGCTGTTTTTTGCATCCGTGAAGAGCTGTGTGACCGGGGCCGTCAGCGGTATTGTCACGGCAGTGCTGGCCATGGTCGTGACATTACGAGGTCAGCGCCGCATACAGGCCAGGGCCCTGCTGGCAGGGGACACAGGGACGCTCCAGAAGCCTGGCAAGGATCGTAAGGATCGGGTCAAGCTCGCGGTGGCCATTGCGGCCCTGTTCGGCGCGATTGTGATGGTGCTTGTGCCGAGCCAGGACAGCGAGATGCAGGCCGGTTTGTTTTTTGGGGCAGGGGCCCTGTGTCTTGTCTTTGGCCTGTGCCTGTCTGACTGGCTCCTGGCACGACTGCTTCAGGCATGGCACGGTCAGACCCTGAGCACGCAGTCCCTGGCCCTGCGCAACACCACCAGACGGCGCAGCCGAAGTGTGGCTGTGATCAGTCTGCTGGCTGTGGGTGTGTTTGTGGTGGTGGCTGTGTGTGCCAATCGACGCGACCCCCTGGCCACCTCCCTGTCCAGGGCGTCCGGTACGGGCGGGTTTGCGTGGATCGGTCAGTTCAGTGCAGGTGTACTTCAGGACCTCAACACCGCGCCAGGGCAAGAGGCCCTGGGTCTGGACAAGGCCCTCCTGGTAAAGACTCACTTTGTGCCCATGCGTGTGCATGACGGCGATGAAGCCAGTTGCCTGAATCTCAACCGGGCTCAGAGTCCCAGGTTATTGGGTGTGGACCCCAATGCCCTGGCCTCTCGAAAGGCCTTCACGTTTGTCAAGACGCAGGAGGTGACCGATGATCCCTGGCTGCTGCTGAATCTGGACCTGGGCCCCAATAAGGTGCCCGTGATTGTCGACAAGCCCACTGCGGACTGGGGTTTGAATAAAGGGACTGACAGCCTGGCCTACAGAGATGACCAGGGCCAGCTTTTTTATGGCCGGATCGTGGGTGTGATGGGTGGGTCCATGCTGCAGGGCAATCTCATCATGTCAGAGAAAAACTTTACAGCACGTTTTAAATCCGAAGAGGGCTACAGGCAGGTGCTCATTGAAACAGACCCCAATCAGATCCAGGCCGTGGGCGACCACCTCACAGATCGTCTCCAGGACCTGGGCCTGTCACTCACAGGCTCGCGCGAACGCCTGGCAGCCCTGAGTCAGGTGGAGAACACGTACCTCAACATGTTCCTCGCCCTGGGTGGTCTCGGCCTGGCCCTGGGCAGCGTGGGCATGGCGTTGGTCGTGTTGCGAAACTGCCTGGACCGCAGGGCGGAATTCGCCATGCTCAGGGCCGTGGGTCTGGACCGGGCGCACATTCAGCGTCTGGCGTTTTACGAGCACTGGGGCCTGCTCATGGCCGGCCTGTTCTGGGGCACGCTCGCGGCTGCCATTGCCGTGACACCGGCGGTGCGTCAATCATCTTACAAGGTCCCCTACACAGGCATCGTGCTGCTGCTGGCAGGCATGGCCGTGTTCGGTGCCCTGTGGGTCTGGTTCGCAGTGCGCGCGGCCTTGCGAGGCAGCTTGATGGAGAGCCTGAGGAGCGAGTAGAAAAGCGGTTTCTGGTTTCTGGTTTCTAGTTTTTGGCTACGAGGCAAGGAAGATAAGACATTGGCTGTCGCCTTGGCGAGCGTGCCCTGTAGGCATTGATCGCCCGGCCCATTTCATGGAAAGCTTGCGATGGGAGGCCATGCAATCCTGTACATAGAGGTTGATCAGACGCTGAATGAGAAGTTCATTTGGCGTGGCCCCTTGATGCAAGTCTTTCTGCTAATTCTTCTTCTCTGGCTTGGGAAAGTGCCGAGGCAATTAAACCGGTTGGAACAGCCACGATGCCAAGACCAACCATAAGGACAAAAAAGGTGAAGAACTTGCCGCCAGGAGTGACTGGAAACATATCACCGTAGCCTACGGTTGTCAGAGTCGTGACGGCCCACCATAAACTGTGGAAAACCGATTTAAAAACCTCTGGCTGCGCTGCGTTTTCAAAATAATAAATGCCGACGGCTGACAGATATAGCATAATTACAGCTACAAAACCGAACAGAATCAACTCTTCTTTTGCAATGACCAAGGCTCGATGGAATCTACTTATTGCCTTGTTGTACTTGAACAATTTCAGGATTCTCACCAACCTAAGAAGTCTAAATATCCTCACAGCCCTGAGATCAAGGCCGGTTGACAAATAGAAGGGAAGGATGGCTGCCAAATCAACCAAACCATAAAAACTGAATAGAAATCTTAGCTTTCTCTCAGAAACCATAATACGCAGGACATATTCGAGAGTGAAAATCAAGACTGTAATGACTTCAATCCCGTACAGGATGTCTTTGGTTGTTTTGGGTAAATCTGGAAGCGTGTCTATAGAGAAAGTCACCAGGGATAATACGATGAGAGACTGTATTGTGAAGGCAAAGATTCGCCCTTGGCGGTGATCCGTATTGTTCAACAGCTTGCTGATCTTCTCTTTAATCAATGTTTGTCTCATCTCTAACCTAACCAGCTATCATGGTCACTTCTTGACACCTGCGATGGCTTCTCCCTTGCCGATCAGTAGGATGTTGAGACGAGGGGGTGTGGTCATGCCGTGGCCCAGGAAGAAGCCGGGGTGGGGCGGTTTGTTGTATACCACATTTTGCCAGGCCATGGCCAGGCGGTACTGTGGGTCATGCATGAGCGTGACCAGGCGGTGGGTTGTGGGGATCGTGGTGGTGTAGAGTCGCAGGGACTTTCTGTCCGGTGCGGTGAGGAGCAGTTCTTCACGCCAGTCGCCCAATATGTCACCCATGATGTTGGGGCCGCGTCCGCCGCGACTCGCTTCAGCCTGGAAGACACGGTCTTCGCGGCCTGTGTTCCAGTTCCATTTGGTGACCGTGGATCCGGACAGCAATTCGCGGAGCAGGTCACCATCCCACCAGATGACCCAGGCGCTTGACCTCGGATTCGGACCGATCTGATTGCCTTTCATGTCACGAAGTCCGCCCGGGCCGCCCCAGGCCTCGTATCCCCGGGTGCGGGGATCGATGTCTGCGGCCATGCCGCCGCCCACGTCAATGCCGGGACTGTGCTTCCAGATCACCTCACCGGTCTTGGCATCGCGCATGGCTGCACCTGGGCTCTGAAACCGGACTGTATCGTCTTCGTTTTCGTGGATCGTAAAGACCTCCAGGCCTGGGCGGTCCGGGTCCATGTCACTGAGGTGCATGGCGTCACCATGTCGAAAGCCCGTGGAATACAGACCCTGTCCATTGTCATCCACGACCATGGCGTGATACACGATTTCGTCTCTGCCGTCCGCGTCCACGTCCGCCACGGACAGCGAGTGACCGCCCATCCCCGAGAAGGGCGATGCATCCGTATAGGGCGGCTGGCTGATGCCCGTGTCAAAGACCCACCGGTTCGTCAGTGTGTTGTCACGCCAGTCCCAGGCCGCCATGACGATGCGCCCGTACACACCGCGGCACATGACCACACTGGGACGGACGCCGTCCAGATAGGCCACGCAGGCCAGGAAGCGGTCGCACCGATTGCCGTAGCTGTCATTGCCGCCGTTGCCACCGATGCCGCCCCAGCCGTTGATCGGGTCACGACCCGGGATATAGTCCACGGTCTTCAAGGCTGCGCCGGTCTGTCCGTCAAAGATCGTGAAGTACTCGGGACCGCTGAGTATGCGCCCGTGTGTGCGGTCGCCTTCCTTGTGGATGCGCCAGTCCCTGTCCTTGTCGCCAATAACCTTGCCCCGGCCGTCCACTGTACCGTCCGCTGTCTTGCAGGCCATTTCTGCTTTGCCGTCTCCATCCAGGTCGTACACCATGAACTGTGTGTAGTGTTCTCCATCGCGGATATTGATGCCCAGGTCGATGCGCCACAGGTGCGTGCCGTCCAGTTTGTAGGCATCGAACACGGGCGTGCCTGTGATGCCGGGAAAGGAGTTGTCCTGACCTCGCGAGATCTGGTGCAGGATGATTTCGTATTCGCCGTCTCCATCCAGGTCTGCGACAGATGCATCGCCCGGCCGGTAGTCAGGCAGGGGCTTGATGGGGATCTCGAGATACGGCTTGTCCCAGGCCTGCACGGTGCGAGTGGGGGCCAGTTCCCGCTGGTCCAGCACGGGCCGAAGGAAATACTGCAGGGTCTGCTGGAGGTCGGCCTCGCGGTCCACGAAATTGGTGGACCCGGCGATGGGGTCCTGATGGATCTTGACCGGTGCTCCAGCCCCACTCTGCCGGTAGAGATTGAAGGCCAGGGCCTCGGGATCCGTGCCGAAAAGGCGCCACCCAATGTAGACCGTGTCGTCCGACTGTTTGACGGCCACCAATCCACGCGTGAGGTTTTCCATGTGGCGCTGGGGCAGGGCTGCGCCTGTGAAGGTCAACAGCGCGACGAGGATGGTTTTGAGTGACGCATCTACCATGACAGCATCTCCTGAAAAAAGGGATTACACCTGTTGAACATGCATTCTACTGGGCTCAATGACGCCTTTCCACATAAATCATTGCAATCGGGCATGGGCTGGTCTATGATAGCCGGCAATGTGGTTGGTCAATTTCCCAGGGCAGATTCAGGAAAAAAGGAGTCTCATATGGAAAAGGTCAGTCGTCGGCAGTTCTTACAAACTGCCATAGGAGGGAGCGTGGCGATCTCAGGTATGTTGGGCAGTGCCGGCGCGCAGAACCCGCCGCAGAGTCGCTTGAAAATGGGTCTCATCGGGTGCGGCTGGTACGGTATGGTGGATGCGCAGGCCGCGCTGAAGGTTGGAGGCGTGGAGATCATTGCGATCTGCGATGTGGACTCTCAACATCTCAAAGACAGTGCAGACAAACTCGAATCACTCCAGGGCACACGCCCTCAGATGTTCAAGGACTACAAGAAACTCCTGGCTGTGCCAGAATTGAAGGCCGTGATCATTGCCACACCCCCGCACTGGCATGCACTGCCGTTCCTGGCAGCCCTGGACCGGGGCCTGGACATCTATGCAGAGAAACCCCTGGCCTATGACATACGCGAGGGCCAGGCCATGGTGGCAGCCGCCAAGAAAACCGACCGGATCGTCCAGGTAGGCTTCCAGCGAAGGCAGAGCACGGCCATTCGTGAGGTCCGTGACTACATCCAGCAGGGCCGCCTGGGGCGGATCATTCAGGCCGAGGTGCAGATTCACTACACGGCCGGGATGCGTGACACCACAGTGCAGGACCCGCCTGAGTCACTGGACTGGGACCTCTGGTGCGGGCCTGCGCCCAAACTGCCGTACAGTCCCCAGATCGGGCACTTTGCCTGGCGTCTTGAAAAGGCCTACGGCAATGGGCACCTCGTGGACTGGGGCATTCACCTCATGGATGCAACGCGCTGGATTCTGAACGAGACCATGCCCAGTTCAGTACAGGCCAGCGGCGGTATCTACGTGTTCAAAGACAAGATCACCACGCCGGATATCATGAACGCCCACTTCGAGTTTGACACCTGCCCGGTGAACTGGCAGCATCGCATGTGGGGGGCCAGGGAATACACACCCAGCCTGTCCAATGGGATCATGCTCTACGGTGAAAAGGGCACGGTCTTTGTCACGGACAATCGCTGGGAGATCATGTCCAAGGACAGAAACAGTCAGCCCCAGGTCAAGGAATCGCGTGCAGATGCGGGCACCCTGCACATGGCAGATTTTCTGACCTCCGTGCGCACCCGTCAGCAGCCCTTGTGTTCTCCGCAGGATGCCTGCAACTCGACCTCCACAGTACAGCTGGCCATGATCGCCTATGAACTGGGACGCAAGATCCAATGGGATCGGGACGCGCAGCAGATCACCGGCAATCGCAGGGCCGTGGCCCTGATGAAACGTGAGTATCGAGCGCCCTGGGAGCATCCGTTCAAGGGATGAAGGATGAAAGCTGAGGCGTGAAGTGCGAAGTGTGACGTAGGAAGTTTAGAAAAGGGAGATTTTGATGAAAAATCTAAGACTCAGTATATCTGTTTTTGTGCTGGTACTGCTGGCTGGACAGTGGGTGGCCAATGCCCAGGATAGCGTCAAGGTTGAACCGCCCGTGATTTCCAGTCCCGCCCTGGCTGTACAGTGTACGCCCAAATGGACAGGTCCGCGATCCGAGGATGGACGGCCGCGTGTGTCCGACAGTCTGCTGGAACGCATGAAGAATGTGTCCGTGACCATGGCCTGGGGCATTGTGCGTCAGGCAGGGTACACCAGTTGTTATGAAACAGGACTTGGGTGGCACATCCTGCGTCCTGATGAGGCCATTGTGGGACGTGTGCTCACGGCCCAGTACATGCCCTCACATCCGGACATCAACAAGGCCATCATGGACCAGGGCAAGGCCGAAGGGCGTATCGGCAGCTCCAATTCCTGGCCCATTGACATGCTAAAAAAAGGCGATGTATATGTGGCGGATGGGTTCGGCAAGGTCCTGGACGGGACCTTGATCGGTGACAACCTGGCCAATGCGATCCACGCCAATTCAGGCAAGGGTGTGATTTTTAATGCGGGCATCCGTGACCTGGAGGGCATCGAGGCTGTGGAAGGATTCAACGTGTGGCACAAGGGGGCTGATCCCAGTTATCTCAAGGACGTGATGCTCACGGCCATCAATGTGCCCATCCGCATCGGTCAGGCCTTGGCCTGCCCTGGGGACGTGGTGTTGGCCAAAAAGGAAGGCATTGTGTTCATCCCGGCCCACCTGGCTGACAAGGTCGTGACAGAGGCCGAAGGCATCCTGCTTCGTGACACCTTCGGGCATCAGCGTCTGCGAGAGGGCAAGTACACACCCGGACAGATTGACCGTCGCTGGACCGAGGATATTCAGAAGGACTTCCGCGAATGGCTCAAGGCCAACAAGGACCAGTTGCCTGTGTCCAGCGATGTGATTGAAGACATGCTCAAATCAGAAACCCGCAACTGGTAGAGACAAGGAGCGTGATACGGATCTGCCCTGGAAGGAATGTACTCATGACACAACACCCAGTGAAGCACACAGACTATTCAAGACGGTCCCTGCTGAAGGGCGCAGGTCTGGGACTGGCGGGCCTGAGTCTGGCCGGCCTGGCCGGGGCCCAGGTCGAGGACCAGGTCGCGTATGTCACTCAAAATGTCAAACGCAGTTCCAGTCCCTCTGCCTTGAAAATCACGGATCTGCGCATCGCGGTCCTGAGTCGTGCACCCATGCGGTGTCCCCTGATCCGCATTGACACCAATCAGGGGATCTCGGGATATGGCGAGGTTCGGGACGGTGCCAGTGAAAAGTATGCGCTCATGCTCAAGAGCCGGTTGCTGGGCCAGAATCCATGTCACGTGGAACGGCTGTTCAAACGCATCAGGCAGTTTGGCGGGCACGCACGTCAGGGCGGGGGCGTATCCGGTGTGGAAATGGCCCTGTGGGATCTGGCAGGTAAGGCCTATGGCGTGCCCGTGTATCAGATGCTGGGCGGTCAGTATCGGGACAAGGTGCGCCTGTATGCAGATACACCGGACGGCAGCATTGAAGGTCTCAAGCTCCGCATGGAGCAGGGATTCACGTACGTGAAATACGACTGCGGCATCAACACCATCCGGAATATCCCCGGGGCCCTGAGTTATCCCCCCAATGACACGCCCTGGAACGGCAAGCACCCCTTTACCGGGATTCAGTTGTCTGACAAGGGCGCGGCCCTGATGGGCGAGCGATTCGCCAAGGTGCGTGAGATCGTGGGCTGGACCATTCCTGTGGCCTCGGATCACTTTGGCCACATCAGCGTGAACAGCTGCATCAAGCTGGGCAAGGCGCTGCAGCCGTATCAACTGGCGTGGCTCGAAGACATGGTGCCCTGGGAATACACGGACATGCTCAGGGAAATCAAACAGGCCATTGATGTGCCTCTCCTGACCGGCGAGGACATCTATCTATTGGAGGGAGGATTCAAGCCGCTGATCGATGCCAGGGCCGTGGACATGGTCCATCCGGATCTGGCCACTGCTGGCGGTATCCTCGAAACCAAGAAGATCGGGGACTATGCAGAGCAGGCAGGCATTGCCATGGCCATGCATTTTGCAGGCTCGCCCGTGTCCTTTATGGCCAATCTGCACTGCGCAGCAGCCACGGAAAACGTGATCGCCCTGGAACATCACTCTGTGGACATCCCCTGGTGGGAAGATCTTGTGACTGGTATTGACAAGCCGCTCCATAAAAACGGATTCGCCGGCGTGCCCCATGGCCCGGGCCTGGGGATCGAGCTCAATCTGGATGTGGTGAAGGAACACCTGGAACGGGGCGCGGAACTGTTTGGGCCTACGGACGAATGGAACCGTGATCGATCCAATGATCGACTGTGGAGCTGAAACTCGGGTGACAGGACGGACCGATGAACAATGACCGCTCATGGATGATGCATTTTAAATATGTCGCGCTCTTGTGCCTGATCCTCTGTGCAGGGATCTGGCCCACCTCGTATCGCAGTATGATGGGACCTCTGCTGATCGGGATGTTCGCTTCTCTGGCCCTGTTTGCCTTGAGCCATCCCATACTGAAGTCCTTTGCCTTTACACTGTGGGTCTTTGCCTTTGTCACGGTGTCCATGGTGTATCCCAGGGTATTCCTGACCTGGGGTAAGTTCGACCTGGGCATCCTGATTGTGCCGCTCATTCAGATCATCATGTTCGGCATGGGCACCACCTTGAGCGTCAAGGACTTTACCCGTGTGTTCAAGATGCCCTGGCCCGTATGTGTGGGCCTGGTGCTCCAGTTTTCCATCATGCCACTGACCGGTTATGTGCTGGCCACGAGCCTGGGATTCGAACCGCAGGTCGCCGCAGGTGTGGTGCTGATCGGGTCCTGTCCTGGCGGCGTGGCCTCAAACCTCATGACATTCCTGGCAGGGGGTGATGTGGCCCTGTCCGTGACCATGACGTCCTGTTCCACCATGGTCTCTCCCCTGATGACTCCCTTTCTGATGCAAAGGCTCGCAGGTCAGTTCATTGAGATCAATTTTCTGGGCATGATGTTCAGTATCATCAATATGATCATTGTGCCGATTGTCGCAGGTCTTATTACTAATCGGATTCTCTACAGCGAGCACAAGGTCCTGCGCACCGGCAAGGTTCTGGCCGGGATTAGTGGAGGCTGCATTGCTTTGGCATGTGTTCTGTTCCAGTTCGCCCCTGCCAAGGTCTTCACCTACGGAGACGCGTCCCTGCAGAAAGACGGTTTAGTGGTCGGCTTCCTGTTGATCGGTGTGGTGGCCCTGGCCCAGCTTATCATTCGCACCTGGCTTGCAGGCCCAGAGCGATGGATGGACAGGGCACTTCCGATTGTGTCCATGGTGGGCATCTGTGCCATCATTGCCATTATCACGGCCCGTTCTGCTGACAAACTCATGTCCGTGGGGCCGCTCCTCATAGTGGCGGCTGTGGTGCATAATTTCGTGGGGTACATTCTGGGCTACTGGTTTGCCAGACTGGCCCGCCTGGATGAACGCGCCTGCCGCACTGTGGCCTTTGAGGTCGGCCTGCAAAACGGTGGCATGGCCTCTGGTCTGGCCATGAACGTCCTCAAGAGCGCACCCGCGGCCCTGGCCCCTGCCATCTTCGGACCGTGGATGAACATCTCCGGATCGGTGTTGGCCACCTGGTGGCACCGTTCGGCTGGCAAGACTGAAGGTAAGAAGTGAAGAAGACCAGAAGGTAAGACGATGAAGAAACAGAAATAACCATGAGCATGGCTCTTGCCATTTGTTTTATGGGCGAATGGAGCTTCTTGCGCTACACCAAGTCATTCCCTGATCTCAAAAAAACCTTTATCATTCTCATGCTCCTCTCATGATTGTCCTGATATTTTGTATGTCAGTATCGTCGACGATGGTTTTACTATTGAAAAGTTGGCACTTGATGAAAGGAAATTGAGCCATGAAAAAGAACCTGTGGAAAGTCGGTTGTGTAATGTTGGTATGTCTGGTGGGGGCATTGATGTATGCTGGAGAAGAACGCGTCTCCCTGGTGCCTGTGGCTGTGAGCAACGCGATTGCCAAGATGTTCCCTGGGGCTGCGATTGAAGGTGTGGCCATGGAAACAGAAGGCATCGAAGTGTATGAGGCTGAGGTTGAAGGCGAAGATCTTGAGGGCGAGGTCACTGTCACGCCAGAAGGTGTGGTTATCGAAAAGGAGATGGAAGTTGACTTCGATACGCTGCCTAAAGAGGTGAAGGCTGCCTTGATCAATCTGGCCGATACTGATAACATCAAGGAGGTCAAAGAAGAAACCGTGTATTATGAGGTGGTCCTGAAAAAACTCGAGAGACCCAAGGTCGGGTATGAGGCTGAAGTGGTTTTGGACGGCCGGGAAGTCATCGTTGAATTGAATGCCAAGGGCAAGATTTTGGCCAAGAATGTTGAGCAGGACAATGACGAGGATCAGGGTCAGTCTGGTTCAGACCATGATGATCAAGATGAGGGCGACAACGAAGACCATGAAGGTTGAGCTGCAATTGCCATGCACTAAGAGGTATTCAGAATAGATGCGTTTATTGATTGTGGAAGATTATGCCCCGCTCCGTCGCTCTCTGACTAAGGGATTGACGGAAGCGGGGTTTGCAGTGGATCACACAGGAGATGGTGAGGAGGGTCTATGGTTTGCTCGGAGCAATGACTACGATGTGATTATTCTGGATATCATGCTGCCTGGACTGGATGGCTTGAAGGTGTTGGACACGATTCGCGCAGAAGGCAAGAGCACTCATGTCTTGCTCCTGACTGCCAAAGACATGGTGGCGGATCGTGTCAAGGGATTGAATATCGGGGCGGACGACTACCTCATCAAACCGTTTGCATTTGAAGAGTTGCTTGCGCGCGTGCGTGCCCTGGTACGCAGGGAGTATCAGCAGAAACGGCCCTGTATTGAAGTCGGGGATCTTTGCATTCACATGGATTCGCAGCGGGTATTGCTCGGCCAGACCAGTATAGACCTGACACCCAGGGAATACGCGCTCCTGGAGTACCTGGCCATGCGCGTGGGCCAGCTGGTGTCTCGTACGGACATTTGGGATCACGTGTATGAATTCAATGCCTGTGCCACGAGCAATGTGGTGGATGTGTATATTGGATACCTGCGTAAGAAAATCGACCGTGCCGGCATGACTCCTCTCATCAAGACCATACGTGGGCGTGGTTATGTGTTGGGGGAGTTGCTGTGATGCGTTCACTTCAGACACGTCTTTTACTGGGTGTGGTGGCAGCCCTGATCGTCCTGTTGGCGGTGTTTTCCACGTCGGTGTACTGGGGATTCCACAGGACTCTGTTTGCCCAGTTTGATGGTGTGCTGGCTGCCATGGCCGATATTCTGTCAGTATCTGTGGAAATGGACGCCAATGAAGTGGATGTGGAATTGGAAGTCCAGCGTATGGCGGAATTCAATAATCCGGATCTGCCCATGAACTATCAGATCTGGCACATGGATGGGACGCCCATGGCCAGGTCGCCCCTGCTGGGCGATTCGGATTTGCCGAGACCTTCACACTTAAACCCAGAGGAAGGCCCGCGTTTTCTTACGCTCAAGGACAACAGGTTTCGGCCCATTCGTGTTGTCTGTCTTGTGGTTCGTCCCAAGGTTGAAAATTCACATGAAGGTGAAGAATCCAGTGAGCCGAAGTATTTCATGGCCTCAGAGAGGAGCGACCTGGTTTTGGTGGTGGCACGTGATCTGTCCGGCCTCTACACCCAGCTCGATACTTTGTCACGTCTGTTAATGGGTGTGGCTTTGGGCACTGTGGTTCTATCGGTTTGCATTGGTTTTGTGATTGTGCGTCAAGGGCTCAAGCCTTTAAAAACCATTGCAGGTCAGATTGCCGAGATTGGCGAGCATGACCTGTCTGTCCGGATCCAAGGGACACCCGTACCCGCGGAAATTGAGCCCATTCAGATGCGATTGAATGATCTCCTTGATCGGTTGGATACAGCGTTTCAGCGGGAAAGACGCTTTACTGCGGATGCAGCCCACGAATTGAGGACACCCTTGGCAGGGCTTCGATCCATTCTGGAAGTCTGTTTGGCCCAGCCTCGCGATGCAGTGGCCTACCGAGAAGCTTTGTGTGACGGTCTCTCGGTCTCCTGTGAGATGCAGGTCATGGTGGAAAACCTATTGACCTTGGCACGCCTGGAAGGCAGGGATATCTTGCTGAATCAAGAATCCATTGCTCTGAGCGATCTGGTCAATATCTGTTGGCGTCCCTTGTCAGACAAGGCCCTTGAGAAGAGGCTTCAGTTTGACAATGAGGTCGATTCAAGCCTGACCTGTGTGTCAGATCCTACGTATCTGGCCATGATCTTCACCAACTGCCTTGACAATGCCGTGACCTATACCGACATAGGAGGAAAGATTCGTGTCGGTGCTTCCGTGCAGACCTTGCATGCGCAGGTTATCTTCACCAACACGGGCTGTACCCTAACCCAGGAAGAATTAATACAGTGTTTTGACCCATTCTGGCGGGCCGATGTATCACGCTCGGCTTCAGGCAACCACTGCGGTCTGGGCCTGGCCCTGGTCAAACGCATTGCACTGGTTCTAGGGGGAGAAGTCTCCGCGAGTGTCAGTCCGCAGCATGAGTTTTCATTAACCTTACATCTGCAGTCCGATTCTCAATGATCAGCATTCAGCTTTCCTGTTTCATCATTTCATGGTATATTGCCGTCATGATTCAAATTCAAAAGGTAGAAATGAACGGGTTCATTGTGTCATGACAACTGTCTCTGGGAGGACCCCATGACCTTACATCCAGGTGTTTTGTTGGCCATCGGGGCTGGCATTCTTGTATGCCTGGGCCTGTTGTTTTGGCCCAGACGGGGGTTGATCAGTCTGTGGAAGGATCTGCACCTCAATACCAGTCGGACACGCATGGAGCACGTGCTGAAGCATCTGTTCAATGCCGAGAATCTGCATCGTAAAACAACGGCCAAAAATCTCTGCATCAGAGTGGGCATGGGGCTTCGCAAGACACAGGCCCTGTTAAACCGCATGGAATCTAACGGTTTGATCAAGCAGGACGATCAGGGCAACATCAGCCTGACAGATGAGGGCAATTCCTATGCCATTCGTATTGTGCGAGCGCATCGTTTGTGGGAGCGTTATCTGGCAGATGAAACGGGTTTGAGTGGCGATGAATGGCACCAAAAGGCTGAGCGATTGGAACACACGACCTCGCCGGAGCAGGTCGAGGCCCTGGCCGCACAATTGGGCAATCCCCTGTACGATCCACATGGCACGCCCATTCCGACGGTGGATGGCGTGGTGGGTCCGCCTCAGGGTCAGCCCGCAACCTCTTTTGCGGTGGGGGAGGTGATTGTGGTGACACACGTGGACAAAGAACAGGATCACCTCTATTCCCAGATTCAAGCTGAAGGCATTGTGCCTGGTATGCAGTTGCGTATCCTGGAAACATCAGCCCAGCGAATTCGCTTTGGATCGCAGGACAACGAACACGTGTTGGCGCCTGTAGTGGCCGCTCGAATCATAGCCATGCCATTGCCTGCTGAACAAATTGAGGTCCTGTCCAATGAAACCCTGTCCAGCCTGCAACAGGGTGAGACTGCCAGGGTGGTTCGGTTTGCCCCGACCTGTCGGGGCATTGAGCGGCGACGCTTGATGGATTTGGGTATTCTGCCCGGAACCCAGGTACAGGTGACTTTGAACGGCCCGTTTGGCGATCCCAAGGCCTTTCTGGTGCGTCAGACTGCCATTGCCCTGCGCAAGGAACTGTCCAATCTCATCTTCATTGAAAGAACAGAGGGAGCATCCTGATGTCGAGTCGATCCTGTGCGTCCACATCCTGCAGTGCCTGTCCCAGCGGCCAGTTAACAAAGCTGGGCGAAGGTGAGCAGGTGTGGGACTATGTTGTGGCCCTGGCCGGGAATCCAAACACCGGCAAGAGTACGGTATTCAATGCCTTGACCGGTCTGCGACAGCACACAGGCAACTGGCCTGGCAAGACGGTGGTGCGTGCAGAAGGGGGATTTGCCTATGAAGGCAAGCAATACCAGATCGTGGATCTGCCAGGCACCTATTCGCTGCTGTCTGCCAGCCCGGATGAAGAGGTGGCCCGCGATTTCATCTTGTTTGATCGCCCGGATGTGACAGTGATCGTGGCTGATGCCACGCGTCTTGAACGGAATCTGAATCTCGTGCTGCAGGTCCTGGAGATCACGGACCGGGCCGTGTTGTGCGTCAATTTGGTGGATGAGGCGCGCAGGCACGGCATTGTGGTGGATACGCAGAAACTGGAAGAACGTCTCGGCATTCCTGTGATCGGGACTGCGGCTCGTCAGCGTCAGGGCCTGGACCAGTTGCTCCAGGCCATCAGTGACGTGGCCTCGGGGCGGCGTGTGTGTCACCCTTATCATTTGCAGAATGAGCCGCCTGCCTTGAAAGAGGCCATTCGGACGCTGGTGGAGAAGATCGAGACCCTGTTTCCAGGCCTGCCCAATGCCCGCTGGGTAGCCCTGCGAATCCTGGAGGGAGACAAGCGTATGATCGCGGCTGTCCAACTGGGCGAATTTCATCAGGTGCGTAAGCAGCCCACGGAGGCGGCTCATGAATAATCGCGATTCCAACGCAGAAGATATCCTGGCCCAGGCAGCTTCCCTGCGCTGGGAACTGGGTGAAAAGGTCCATGAAACCCTGATGGAATCGATCTTCGAAGAGGCCGCCGGCATTGCCAATGATGTGGTCTCCCATACAGGGCAGAAGGCCAAGGTCTGGGACCGATCCCTGGACTGGTTGTTTACCAGTCGATTGACGGGCTTCCCTATCATGTTTGCCTTGCTGGCCGGTGTCCTCTGGCTGACCATCACAGGGGCCAATGTCCCTTCCTCGTGGCTGGCCTGGGTGCTGCTGGATACAGTGCATCCCCTGTTGAAACAGGGGGCAGCCTTTATCCACATGCCCTGGTGGCTGGCGGGTGTGCTGATTGATGGCATGTACATGGCCACGGCCTGGGTGGTGAGTGTGATGCTGCCGCCCATGGCGATATTTTTTCCGCTGTTTACCCTGTGTGAAGACTTCGGGTATCTGCCGCGCGTGGCCTTTAACATGGATGCTCTGTTCAAGAAGGTCGGGGCCCACGGCAAACAGGCCCTGACCATGAGCATGGGCTACGGCTGCAATGCCGCGGGGATTGTGGCATGCCGCATCATTGACAGTCCCAGGGAGCGTCTGATCGCCATTATCACCAACAACTTTGCAGTGTGCAACGGTCGCTGGCCCACCCTGTTTTTGATCTCCTCGATTTTTATCGGGGGCATGGTGTCCTCGCCTCTGTTGGGATCTCTGGTCTCCTCGGGCACAGTGCTGGCTGTCATGATGCTGGGCGTCTTGTTCACGTTCGGGGTCTCGTGGCTGCTCTCCAATACCATGCTTCGAGGCGAGGCCTCGATCTACAGCCTGGAGTTGCCGCCTTATAGACCCCCCCGGTTCTGGCGAACCATGTACACGTCCCTGATCGACAGGACCATCTATGTACTGTGGCGCGCCATTGTCTTTGCCTTGCCTGCAGGCGCCGTGATCTGGTTGCTGAGCAATGTCACGATGGGCGGTGAGACGCTGGCTGTGCACATCATTCACTGGCTCAATCCCTTTGGTGTGTTGATCGGCCTCAATGGCGTGATCCTGCTGGCCTATATCATTGCCATTCCGGCCAATGAGATTGTGATTCCCACGGTGCTCATGCTGACCGTCTTGACCACAGGTACAGCAGGCGTGGGTGCGGGCAATGGCGTGATGTTTGAACTGTCGGAAGGTGACACAGCAGCCCTGCTGCATGCCGGGGGCTGGACCCTGTTGACGGCAGTCAATCTCCTGTTGTTCTGCCTGCTGCACAATCCCTGCTCTACCACTGTCTTTACCATCTGGAAGGAGACACGTAATCTCAAGTGGACCACAGTCGCTGCTTTGCTGCCTTTGGTGATGGGGCTGTTGACCTGCTTTTTTGTGGCGCAGGTCTGGCGCTTGGTGGCAGGGGGAGTGACCCCTTGAGGGCCCCAATAACTGGAAAAAATCATGCGTATTTTGATCGTAGAAGACGATTGTGAACTGGCGGACATCCTCAGGCGGGCCCTGACCGAGCAGTTGTATCATGTGGATATAGCCTCGGAGGGCCAGACAGCCGAGCATCTGCTGCGATCGGAGACATTTGATGCCATCATTCTGGACTGGATGCTGCCGCTGGTCGACGGGATCACTGTGTGCCGGAATTTTCGGGCCGCAGGCAAGACCACACCGGTGATCCTGCTGACTGCACGTGATAAGGTGGAGGACCGGATTATGGGCCTGGACGCCGGGGCTGACGACTATCTGGTCAAGCCGTTTTCCATGGGGGAACTGCTGGCGCGGATCAGGGCGCTGCTTCGCAGGTCAGAATCACAGCCCCAAGAGGTGCTTGAGGTCGGCACGCTCAGCCTGGACCCGAGTCAGTCCTACATTCAGCAGGGGGCTCGCAGGATTGAGCTGACGGCCAGGGAATTTGCCCTGATGAAGTTCTTTATGCGTCATCCCGATCAACTGGTCACACGCACGGCCATACTGGAAGATGTGTGGGATGCCAATTATGAAGGACTGGGCAATGTGGTGGACGTGTATGTGAATTATCTTCGCAACAAACTCGAGCAGGAAGGCGAGCCCCGCATGATCGAGACCGTGCGAGGCCGTGGGTATATCCTGAGAGGGCCATCCCATGTCACTTAGTATTTCCCAGCGTCTTACGCTGACTGTGGCACTGATGACCGGGCTGATCCTGGTACCTGCGTGCACGCTGCTCTGTTTGACATTGAAACGCACCATGGAAGCCAGTGTTCTGGATCTGGCCTATTCTCAGGCCTTGGAGGTCGAACGCAGCGTCTGGACGCAACTGGATGAGGATATCCTGTTCGATTTTGAAGGCCAGCGTGTCACCTTTGATACGCTCAATATTGCAAAATCCGATTGGGGACTCATTCGAGGCAACGGCCTTGTGGATACTGCCGCGGGTGTCCTGAAAGACGAGTCTGTGTTGCCCGCCGAATGCACGCGCGTCTTGCGTCTCCTGTCGAATCGTTCTTTTGCCGTGGCTGCTGTGCCATTGACACCGGATCATCCTTTCACATGGGTGGATTTGCCCGAACCTGTTAGGCACACCATTGAAGACCGAATGGCCGGCGGCACCTTTCTCTGGGCCAAGGCCGATGTCCTGAAAGAAGACAACATCTATGTTGTACAGATGCTCGATGCGACGCAGATCATGATGTTTTCAGTCACTGAGCAGGGTGAGTGTGTGGAGGTTGGGGCGGACCCTCTCATCCAGTCACTGCCGAGCGGCATGGCTGAAATTCTGTCGCAGGGGCAGGGGCTGCTCGCGCACAGAATCACAGGGTGGCACGTGTATGAGGGAGAATTAATTGCCGAGGTGCAGGGTGTGGACCCCAATGGGGTACAGATCCATGTGGGAGTCAATCGTTTTGGCCAGGAATATGAATTGGATGAGAACGGCGTGCCTGCAGCCCTGCTGGAGCCGTCCAGGCTCTATGTGATGGCCGCTATGGACATCACCCGGGAAAAGGCCAGAGCCACTATGCTGGGCGGAGGCATCATGTTGGGCGGCGTCGGAATATGGGGACTGTTCATTGCCGTTGCCTGGCTGGTGACGAAGCGAGCCCTGGGGCCGGTGCATGACATGATTCTGCAGGCAGACCGGATCATGCCCTCCAAACTGAATGAACGCCTGCCGGTGCGGAGCGCGACGGATGAATTGGGCCGTGTAACCAAAACAGTGAATCGCATGCTGGATCGTCTGCAGCAGGGATATCTGCGGGAACGGCAGTTTACCGGTGATGTGTCTCACGAATTGAGGAATCCCCTGGCCAAGGTGATGGCTGAAATTGAACTGGCTCAGTCCAAGGAACGTGATGCAAAGGAACATCAAGAGATCCTCGCGCGACTCAAGGGCTACACGCAGGCATTGCAGCACCTGGTAGACTCTTTGCTTATGCTGGCCCGTCTGGACACCGGCTTTCAGAACCTGGAGATTCAGCCTTTTGACGTGGCGGAACTGGTGGTTGAAACACTGAGGACATTCTCCAAGGCCTTCGCCTCCAGAATCCATATTGAACTGGGGCCCAGTATCAGCCCCTTGATGGCCATTGGGCACGCGTCGCTTATCAGTGTCCTGCTGGGCAATCTGCTCGACAATGCCCTGAGGTACAGCCCGGAGACCAGTCCTGTTCACTTGCGTATCCACCGACAGGGAAAGACCATTCAGTTCAGGGTGGAAGACGAGGGCTTTGGCATTCCGGAAGACCAACGCATCCTCGTGTTCGATCGTTTCTACCGCCTTGAAAAATCACGTTCCAAGAAAACGGGCGGCGCGGGTCTTGGCCTGGCCATTGTGCAGGCCATTGCCGAGATGCACCACATGACTGTGGACATCACACAGGCGCACACACGAGGGACCGTTGTGAGTTTCGCTTTGCCTGCACAACAAGATTAAGGCACTGAAGGGTTTCATTTTTAGCAGCGTCTTATGCCTCCATGAGCAGCCAAAGATCTCTGCGACTTAGACACTCTAAGCCACCCTGCCGGCTTCGGCTCGCTGCAGCGGCCGTCTGCAGCGTTGGCCGGCATCGATCCCCGGAGGACCTGTTTCGGCCGCCTTGCATCAGGCCGCTTCGATCAGCCTCCCCCTCGGGGCAGGCGAGCCGATGCGACGGTTTTATTAGAGCGCCTTACTTAAAATGAACTCGAACGCCCACGGTGGCCATGTTAGACCCGCCTGACACATTATTGATCAGCCCAAAGACACCGGAGCGATGGTGGATTCGTGTGAACAAGGACACACGCGGATGATGAGGGATCTTACACTCCCATTCGAGCATTAGATAATTCAGGACATTTGATGTTTCTCCCATTTTATCTATGGCAAACACACTCCAGGTGACAAAATTCTAGTTGGGCAATAGCCGCATGTCAAGACCTTAACACCCTGCAGAGGAAATAGACACAGGCGATATTCTTCTGATTTGGTCAATAATTAGTGCTCCCTAATGTCTTTCTAATCTTCCTCTAATCAAGTGCCGGGTACAGTGCGCCCGACAACAGGGAACATTGTAGTTCCATGACAGGATTCAAACTGTGCCACAGGGGGGCATTGGAAGTATGAGACACGCGTTTTTGCCGTTTTCGAGGCCGTCCATCACGGAAGGTGACATCGAGGCTGTGGCCCAGGTGCTTCGGTCCGGTTGGATTACGACCGGGCCGAAGGCGTCCGAGTTCGAACAGGCCTTTTCCCACTATACCGGCGCGTGCGGCAGCGTGGCTGTGGCCTCTGCCACCGCAGGCATGCACGTGATGCTCGCGGCCCTGGGCATTGGCCCGGGTGACGAGGTCATCACGCCTTCCATGACCTGGGTGTCCACCGTGAATCTGATCACACTGGCCGGTGCCACACCGGTGTTTGCAGATATTGACAGGGACACACTCATGGTGTCTGCCCGGACCATTGAACCCTGCCTGTCCTCGAGAACGCGTCTGATCGTGCCGGTCCATTTTGCCGGTTCGTGTGTGGACATGGACCCGATACGAAATCTGGCCAGGGACAAGGGCGTGGCCTTGGTTGAAGATGCGGCGCATGCCGCAGGCACGCAGTACAACCGCTGTACCATAGGCCGCACAGGCACGGCCATTTTTTCCTTTCATCCGATCAAGAACCTGACAACCGGGGAAGGCGGCATGGTGTGTTCAGATGACCCGGACCTGCTGGACCGGATCAAGCGACTGAAGTTTCACGGTCTGGGTGTGGATGCCTTTGACCGCACCATGCAGGGCCGATCCCCCCAGGCCCAGGTGTTGGAACCCGGGTACAAGTACAATCTGACTGACATGGCAGCCGTGCTCGGCCTGGGCCAACTGGCCAGGCTGGATGCCATGAACCAGCGGCGCAGAGTGCTGGCTGAGTGTTATCAGCAGCATCTAATGGACATTGATGAGGTCATGCCCCTGGCAGAGGTCCCGCATTGCACGCGCCATGCGTGGCATCTTTTTATTGTACGTATAGATACCGACCGTACAGGGATGAGTCGTGATGAATTCATGGCCCGGCTCAAGGCCCTGAACATTGGTACAGGCCTGCATTTCAGGGCTGTGCATCAACAGAAATATTTCGCAGAGACTCTGGGATTGAGTCCCGGATCTCTGCCCAATACGGAATGGAATTCGGACCGAATCTGTTCTCTGCCATTGTGTCCGGACATGACCGAAGAGGATGTGCTGGATGTGGTTGAAGCGGTCAAAGCAGTGTTAAGTGTTAAGTGTTAAGTTGTTGGTTGTTCGTTTGAGGACTTGAATAAAAATGAAACCTTATTGTTCAATTGTGATTCCGGTGTTTAATGAGAAGGGCAACCTGGACGAACTCATTGACCGGGTCTTGACAACCTGCCAACTCCTGGATCAACCCTTTGAGGTCATTCTGGTGGATGACGGCAGTCGGGACGGGTCTGCTCAGAAGATCGTGGCTGCTGCCGAGCATTTTGAATCCCAGGTCGTGGGTGTGCTGCTGAATCGTAATTACGGTCAGCATGCTGCGGTCATGGCAGGATTCACCGAGGCCAGGGGCGACGTGGTGGTGACCCTCGATGCGGACCTGCAAAATCCGCCCGAGGAGATTCCCCGTCTTGTGGCAGCGATCGAGGAAGGGGCCGACGTGGTGGGGACCGTGCGCATGAATCGCCAGGACAGCCTGTTTCGACGCCTGGCATCACGCATTGTCAACCGGGCTGCGCAAAAGGCCACGGGCGTGTACATGCGGGATTACGGCTGTATGCTGCGTGCCTACCGCATGCCCATTGTCAAGGCCATGCTGCAGTGCCATGAGCGCAGCACCTTTATTCCAATCCTGGCCAACAGCTTTGCAGCCAGGACGCGTGAAATTGAAGTCCGTCATGCAGAACGTACTCAGGGTGATTCCAAGTACAGCCTGTGGAAGCTGATCAATCTGCAGTTCGACCTGCTGACATCCATGACCACGGTGCCGATTCGTCTTCTGAGTGTCCTGGGATTGCTCTTGTCCATGGTGGGTATGGTCGTGGGATTGATCCTCCTGGGAGGACGTCTTATGTATGGCTCAGAGTGGGCCGTGCACGGCGTCTTGACGCTCATGGCAGGGCTCTTCTTCTTTATGGGCGTGCAAATGATCGGCCTGGGCCTGCTGGGAGAGTACATTGGACGCATCTATCATGATGTCCGTGCCAGACCTCGCTATTTTGTGCGCCAGGTCGTTGGCCGCTCAGAAAATACGGTAACCGAATGGTCGCAGGCCACTGAAATATCTATGGAGATAAAATGATGACATGCATTGTATTAGGCTATCATAACATCGGCTGCGCGGGTCTGGAGGCTCTCTTGGAAAATGGCTTTGATGTGGCCGCCGTGTTTACCCATACGGATGATCCTCACGAGACCGTGTGGTTTGATTCCCTGGCCGAGAAGGCAGCAGCAGCCAATATCCCTGTGTTTGCCCCGGACGATATCAATCATCCGCTCTGGGTGCAGCGTATTGCGGACATGAAACCGGATGTGATCTTCTCATTCTATTACCGTCATCTGGTCAGCCAGGCCATCCTGGATATCCCGCCGCAGGGCTGCATCAACCTGCACGGTTCTCTGCTGCCCAGGTACCGGGGACGCTGCCCGATCAACTGGGTTCTGCTCCATGGCGAAAAAGAGACTGGCGTAACCCTCCATCACATGACTGTCAAGCCGGATGACGGTGACATCATTGATCAGGTGCGTTTTGAAATTGATGATCAGGACACGGCACTCACTCTGCATCACAAGTCGACTGAGGCGGCCCAGGATCTCTTGACCCGGACCCTGCCTCTGATCAAGAATGGTCAGGCCCCGCGCAGACCCCAGGATTCGTCGCTGGCCAGCTATTTTGGCGGGCGCCGTCCAGCAGACGGTCTGTTGAACTGGCATGGATCGGCAGACGACATACGCAATGCCATCAGGGCCCAGACGCGGCCGTATCCAGGGGCGTTTTCGTATCTGGCCCAGACCCGATGTACGATCTGGGAAGCCACTGTCGTACCACAGGCATCATCTCAGCCCGGAACCGTGATGTCTGTGTTACCCCTGATCATTGCGTGCGGCAGAGATGCCATTCAGGTGGATTTCGGCCAACAGGCTGGCGGCGTGTATGTGAACGGGATGCAACTGGCCCGGGATTTAAATCTGGCTCAGGGCATGCGATTCGGTGACGATCCTGCCACTCGACTGGAGACCACACGGATCAAGCGCGTCCTGATCCTGGGCGTCAATGGTTTTATTGGCAGTGCCCTGAGTGAACGCCTGTTGCGCAGCGGGCGTTATGAAGTGCACGGCCTGGATCTTAGATCCACCTATGTCAAGGACCTGATCGGCAGGCCCGGGTTTCATTTTGAAGAGGGCGACATTTCCATTCACCGCGAGTGGATCGAGTATCACGTCAAAAAGTGCGACATTGTCCTGCCCCTGGTGGCCATTGCCACGCCCATTGAATACACACGCAATCCATTGAAGGTATTTGAACTGGACTTCGAAGAAAATCTCCGCGTGGTTCGCTACTGTGTGAAATACGGCAAGCGTCTGATCTTCCCTTCCACGTCCGAGGTCTATGGCATGTGCCAGGACGAACATTTTGACGAGGAGACATCCAATCTTGTGGTGGGGCCAATCAACAAACAACGCTGGATCTACAGTTGTTCCAAGCAACTGTTGGATCGTGTGATCTGGGCCTATGGTGACAAGGAAAAACTGCCGTTTACCCTGTTTCGTCCGTTTAACTGGATCGGGCCCAAGCTCGACAGTTTGAACTCTGCGCGCATTGGCAGTTCACGTGCCATCACGCAACTTATACTTAATCTTGTGGAAGGCACGCCCATCCAGTTGATCGATGGGGGGCAGCAGAAACGCTGCTTCACAGACGTGGCAGATGGGATCGAGTGCCTCTTCCGCATCATTGAAAACAAGGATCGGATCTGCGAGGGCCGGATCTTCAATATCGGCAATCCGGACAACGAGTTCAGCATTCGCGACCTGGCTGAAATGCTGATCAGACAGTTTATACAGCATCCCCTGCGTGATCAATTCCCGCCGTTCGCAGGCATCCAGGAGATCGAGAGCGGCACCTACTATGGCAAGGGATACCAGGATGTGCAGCACAGGAAACCCAGTATCCGAAATGCCAGGCGTCTTTTGGACTGGCATCCCAGTATTGGATTGGAAAAATCCGTGAGCCAGGCCCTGGACTTTTTCCTGCGTCAGGCCATGGCCGGGGGGTACGTGGATCAGGATAGGGAGGTCGGACCGTGCATCCCGATCGAGTCCATGCCGGTCCAGCACAAGAAAGCGTCCAGGCTGGAGCCTGTCACAAGTTAGGGTATGATCAGGATGGGTGCCATGTCGTTATTTACAAAATGCATGTGGATGGGCGTGGCTGCCCTGGGGGTCGTGGGAGCGGCTGGGTGTGTGTCTTATGAAGACCAGCCGTTGTCTGCGGAAGACAGGCTGGACAGTTATATGGCGCGCACGCTCGACAGCCATGAACTCGGTGTCTACGTGCACCAGGTCATGGCTTCGGACGCCTGGCCCCCTGGGCAATGGGATCTGCCTCACCTGACCCTGGCTGCTTTCTTTTATAATCCTGAACTGGCCGTGGCCCGAGCCCGGTGGGCCGTGACTGAGGCATCGGTATCCTCTGCGTCTCAGCGTCCCAACCCCACGCTCTCGCTGGGTCCCGGCTACAATACCACGACGGGTAAATCAGGTGATGTGTCTCCCTGGATTGTGGGGATGGCCTTGGATGTGCCGCTGGACACGGCGCGCAGGCGCGGGGTCAGAGCAGCGCAGGCGACATGGCTGTCCGAGGCGGCCCGCCTTGAGATCGCGAGTACGGCCTGGACTGTGCGTCATCAGGTGCACGAGGCCTTTTTGACGCTGTATGCGGAGACTCAGTTGACGCAGACTCTCCACAGAGAGTGGCAGTTGAACGGTGACAAGGTCCGTTTCCTGACACATGCGTATGAAGCCGGTGAAGTGTCGGGTCTGACACTGTCTCAGGCCAGGATTGAACGGGCCAGAAGTCATACAGCCTGGTTGAAATCCGGCCAGGACAGATCGCTTGCCGTGGCCAGACTGGCCGAGGCTGTGGGCCTGCCTGCGGAATCCTTTGAGGGGATTCAGTTTGATTTTCAGGCCTTTGAAACCGAGGTTCCCTCCGAGGTACCGACCGCCGAGATCCAGCGTCAGGCCCTGTTGAATCGTGCAGATCTGCTGGCAGCCCTGGCCGAGTATCAGGCCAGTCAGTTCGCGTTGCAGCAGCAGATTGTCAGGCAGTACCCTGAGATCCAGATCGGTCCGGGTTATGAATTCGATCAGGGCGATGACAAATGGAGTCTGGGGCTGTCAGTGACACTGCCTGTGTTCAATCAAAACCAGGCAGAGATTCGCGTGGCCGAGGCCGCTCGTGAAGAGGCCGCTGCAATATTCCAGGCCATGCAGGCCCAGGTGATTGCACAGATCACCCAGGCCGTGACCCAGTACAGGGCCAGTGTCGAGGTCTTACGTTCGTCCGAAGGCCTCGCGCGTGACATGGCCGTTCAAATGGAACGGGTTGAGACAATGGTCCAGGTCGGAGAATCTCTGGCTGTGGACAGGCTGGACAAGGCCCTTGAATACAGTGCTGCGCAAACAGCGAGACTTGAGGCCCGTATCCAGGTGCACAAGGCCTTGTCGCAGATCGAGGACGTGATGCAGATTGCGTCTGATCTGTCAGAGGGGTCGCAAAAAGGACTGGCCATGTTGACCACGCATCAAGGAGAAACAGCCCATGAATAGATGGACTCAATGGATTGGACTGGGTGTCTTGTTGGCAGGGGCCTGGGGCGTCTGGTGGCTGTTCACGGGCATGCCCGTGTCTGAGGAGGTCTCTGAAACGCCCGTGGAGACTGTGGTGCCAGTCCAGGTGGGGCAGATCGAGGTCAAGACCCTTCATGGGTATGTGCAGGCCTATGGGGCTGTGGTGCCGGATCCCGGTACAGGAGATCGCTTGCCGGGCAGTGCGTGCGTGACATCGCCTCTGGACAGTCAGATCACGGAGGTGACCTGCAAAATCGGGCAGTCCGTATCCCAGGGTCAGCCTCTGTTCCGTTTGTATGATCGCGATGCCCAACTGGCCGAGCAGGAGGCCAGGCAATCCTTGGATGCAGCGCTGCAGACTCTGGCACGTCAGGAAAAACTGATGGCCCTGGAGAGCACCTCAGAGAAGCTCTTACTGGAAGCCAAGCAGCAATGGGCTCAAGCGCAAAGTCGCTTTAGTCAGACTCAGGCTGCACTGACCCTGTATGAGATCACGGCACCCAGCGCAGGCACCATTACCGATATACCCGTCAGATCCGGTCAGGCCGTGACTCGTGCTCAGGTCCTGGCCACGCTCGTGAACCAGGATCAACTGGTCATTCGGACCGGGGTCCCCAGTGCACAGGTCGGCGCAGTGCAGCCCGGCCAGACCGTGGAGATTCGGGTACAGGACGATGCCCATGCTGCGGAGTCTGCCATGAAGGGCAAGGTGCTTTATGTGGATTCTCAGGTGGATGCGGACAACGATACGGTGATGGTGCTGACACAGTTGCCATCACAATCCGGCCTGCGCAACGGCCAGTTTGTCAGTACGCGTATTGTGGTGGCTGAACATCTCGATTGTCTGGCGGTGCCTGTGGAGAGTGTGGTGACCACCGTTGAGGGTCAGACTGTGGTGGCGCTGGTCCAGGGGGATGAGGCCGTGCCTACGCCCGTGCAACCGGGCCTGGCTGAGGGGGCATGGATAGAGATCACAGGCCAGGGATTGGTCAAGGATATGCCAGTCGTCACACGCGGTGCCTATGGGTTGCCCGGTCGGACACGTATCCGAGTCATTGGACAATAGGCTTAGCCATTGGAGTTTGCATGGGTTCAAACGACTCTCCTGAATACGGAACACCATCTTCATCCCCGCTGGGGCGGTTTGCCACACGCCACACTTTTGCGATCCTGTTTGTGACGGTGTCCCTGTGTCTGGCAGGCGCGTACTGTGCACTGCATCTGTCCTCCTCCGTCTTTCCCCAGACGGATTTTCCCCGTGTGGTGATTCTGGTCGACAACGGTGTGATGCCCGGCGACGAAATGATGGCCACGATTACACGTCCGATCGAGGAGGTCATGAAGGACATTCCAGGTGTCACCACGATCCGGACGGCCACGGGTCGGGGCTCTGCAGAGATCAATGTATTCTTCAACTGGCGCGTGGACATGGTGCAGTCCGAGCTCTATGTGCTGGGTCGTTTGTCTCAGATACAGAGCACGCTGCCGCCGGATACCGAGACTCGCGTGCACCGTCTGACCTTTTCGGCGTTTCCGATCATTGGTGTGAGCCTGACCAGTGAAACACGGGACATCACGCATCTGTGGGAAACCGCCCGATATGATCTGAAGCCTCGTTTCCTGCGTATTTCAGGCGTGGCCAGGGTTGATCTGGTGGGGGGGCGCACCACAGAATACCATGTCACTGTGGATCCGATCCGGCTGCAGAGTGCCCAGTTGAGTTTGTCGGAGGTGACCGACGCACTGACGCAGAATAACCTGGTCTCACCTGCGGGCATGCACGAGGAGAATCACAGCCTCTACCTGACTGTGGTGGATGGGCGACTGCGCGGCCCCGAGGACATAGACGACTTCGTGGTGAAGGTCGTGAAGGGCCGACCGATCCGAATCGGTGACGTGGCGACCGTGGCCCGCGGGCCGGAGCCGATCTACAATATTGTGACGGCCGATGGGCGTGAGGCCGTGCTGCTCAACATTCGAAGTCAGCCTGACGGGAGTACGCTGAACATTGCGCACGCCCTGAAGCAGACGCTGGAGGCTCTGAAAACGGAACTGCCGCCTGACATGAAACTGGCGTTCTTTTACGATCAATCCCTGATCGTGCGAGAGTCCGTTCATAGTGTGTGGGAGGCCATTGTATTCGGCGTGTTCCTGTCCGTGGTCATCCTGTTTCTGTTCCTCAAGAACTGGGGCTCCACCTTTGTGGCCATCCTGGTGATTCCGGTCACTGTCCTGATTACGGCCATGACCATGAAGCTGCTGGGCATGACCTTCAATCTCATGACCCTGGGTGGTATTGCCGCATGTATTGGCGTGGTCATTGACGATGCCATTGTGGTGGTGGAGGCCATCCACACCAAGCTGGTTCAGGGTATGAACAGGATTGAGGCCGTGCAGACGGCCGTTAGCGAGATGTTCAAACCGCTGGTGGCATCCACATTGACGCCGGTGGTGGTCTTCTTCCCCTTGACATTCCTGGACGGGATCACGGGCGTGTTTTTCCGGGCCCTGGCCATCACCATGGTGGTGGCGCTGTTGATGTCCCTGGTCCTGGCCGTGACACTGACACCCTCCATGGCCGGGTGGGTGATGCGCGTTCGTAAAACCGGGGGGTCGGCTGAGTCCATCGTGGCCTGCGGGCCCGTGCTCAGGGGGGCCATTGGCATCTATGAGGCGGTTTTGAAAATGGCATTGCAGCACCGATGGGTGACCCTGGGCCTGTGCCTGCTGTTGATACCGGCTGGTGCAGGTGTGTATCAGCGCTTGGACAGCGAATTTCTGCCTCCCATGGATGAAGGGGGCTTTGTAATCGATTACCAGGGACGGGCAGGAACCAGTCTGGCCCAGACAGACGGGATGCTGAAACAGGCTGAGATCATTCTTGTGGGCACACCGGAAGTGGAGAGTTATTCCCGCCGCACAGGTGCCCGCCTGGCCCTGGCCATAGCAGAACCCCACACCGGTGATTTTCTGGTCAAGCTCAAGCCGGATCGTGATCGCAGTACAGAGGACGTCATCTCTGAGCTGCGCAGTCGATTTAACGAAGCCGTGCCCGGGCTGGAATGGGAATTTCCCGGTATACTCGGTGACCTGATCGGGGATTTAATGTGGTCTCCATCACCCATTGAAATCAAGCTGTTCTCCACGGACCTCGAGTTTCTCAAAGACCAGGCGCCAAAGATCGAAGCTCAGATACAGGCGGTTCATGGGGTGGTCGATACGTTCGACGGTCTTGTTTACACGGGCAATGCCTTGAGTTTGCACGTGCGTTCCCTGGCCGCTCAGCGTTTTGGATTGACCACAGAGTCCATTGCCAATGCCGTGAGTACGGCCATGCTCGGGCAGACGGCCTCATCCATCCTGGAAGGAGACCGTGTGATCGAGATTCGTGTGCGGGTGGATTCCAATAGTCTGGCGCGTGTGTCGACATTGCAGGATTTGCCCATTCGGTCTCAGTCCGGCACGCTCGTCAGATTGTCTCAAGTGGCCGATATTGTGGAAGAACCCGGTCAACTCGAGCTTCGCAGGGAGGACATGCGTCAATGTGTGGCTGTCACAGCCCGTCTGGAGGGTCGCGACCTGGGCAGCGGTATGGCGGAGATCAAAAAACAACTGGACCAGGATGCCTCGATTCCGCCCGGAACCCTGGATTTTGGAGGCCTGTACGAACAACAGCAGACCTCGTTCATCAATCTGTTGATTGTCCTGGCCATGGCCATCATTCTGGTCTTCACAGTGCTGTTGATTGAGTTTCGAAGTTTCAAAGAACCTCTGGCCATCGTGTTTGGTGCGGTGCTCGCCCTGTTTGGCACACTCCTGGGCCTGATGTTGACTGGGACCTCCCTGAATGTGGTTTCCTTTCTGGGCGCGATCATCGGTATCGGGATCGTGGCCAAAAATGGAGTCCTGATGCTGGATCTGGTGGAGCACCACCGCATGCAGGGGCTCAGTTGGGATAATGCCCTGATCCGTTCCGGGAGTCGGCGTCTGCGACCGGTACTCATGACCAGCCTGGCCACGATTCTGGGCATGCTTCCCCTGGCGTATGGTATTGGGTCGGGTGCGGATATGCTGCGTCCCCTGGCCATTGCAGTCATTGGCTCAGTGTGTATGTCTGTGTTGTTCTCGCTGGTGGCCACACCGGTGCTGTATCGAAGTCTATTTGGCGGTCGTTCATGATAAGAAAAAATGCACCAAAACAGACCACGTCTTTGGGGCTTCGGATCGATGTGGATACCCTGCGCGGTACCAAGGTGGGTGTACCGACGCTTCTGCGCCTGCTGGACGAGGCCCAGGTCAAGGCCAGCTTTTTCTTTTGCGTGGGGCCGGACAACATGGGACGTCATCTCTGGCGTCTCCTCAGGCCTGCGTTTTTATGGAAAATGCTTCGCACGCGGGCCGCCTCGCTGTACGGGTGGGACATCCTCCTGAGAGGCACGTTCGGGCCAGGGCCTCGCATAGGGAGACGTCTGGGCTGGCTCATCCAGGAGGTCGAAATCGCCGGTCATGAAGTGGGGCTTCACGCCTGGGATCACCATGACTGGCAGGCCCATATCGAGACGCTCAGCAGGGAAGAGGTCTTTCGCTGCCTGGAAAAGGGTGTGACTGAGCTGACGCGCATCCTGGGGCATCCGCCCCGGTGTTCGGCTGCGCCTGCGTGGAAGTGCACGGATCAGGTGCTTGAGGCCAAAGAACAGTTTGATTTCAGCTACAACAGTGATTGTCGGGGTCAAACCTGTTTCTGGCCGCTTGTTCTGGAGCGTGCTGTCTCCCAGGCGCAGGTGCCTGTGACACTGCCCACGTACGACGAAATGATTGGATGTCACGGTGTCACGGACGATAATTTCAATCAGGCCATTCTTGACCGGGTGAAGCCCAAGGCGATGAATGTCCTGGCCATCCATGCGGAAGTGGAGGGGGGCGTCAAGCAGGGGCTGTTTCAGCAGTTTCTTCAGGAGGCCAAGTCACGGGACATTGAAATCATGCCCCTGGGACAAATATTGAAACGGTATCCAGCCAAGACCTATGGGCTCATTGAACGCTCGGCCATTGAGGGCAGAGATGGGTGGCTGGCCAGACAAGGTGATGTGAAAAACAACCAGGACAAAGATGATGCGTAAAGGTTCTCTCTTACTGATACTCGGTTATTTGATGGTGTATATTCTGCCCCTGGGCGTGCGTCCTCTGGTGATCCCGGACGAGACACGGTATGCGCAGATGGGGCGGGAGATTCTGGACTCCGGGGATTGGATCGTGCCGCACCTCAATGGTCTTCGGTATTTTGAAAAGCCCATTTTGGGGCACTGGGCCCATGCCATCAGCCTCAAGGTCCTGGGTAACCATGCCTTTGCCGCGCGTCTGCCCTCTGCACTGGCAGCCGGTGTCACGGCCGTGCTCCTGCTGGTCCTGGTGAGCCGTTTTGGGGGCGGTCCCTCATTGGGCCTGTTGTGTGCCGGTTTCTTTCTGACCTGCATCGAGGTGTTCATCGTGGGCACCCTCTGTGTGCTTGACAGTCTGCTGGCTCTGTTTGTCACAGGGGCCATGGTGGCCTTCTTTTTTGCGTATCATGCAGACACGGCCGCCAGAAAACGTGCGTATGCTGTGCTGTTCGGGCTCTGCTGCGGCCTGGCCTTCTTGACCAAAGGACTGCTGGGTGTGGTCATTCCCGGTGTGGCGATCGTGCCGTTTCTGATCTGGCAGCGACGCACGCACCAGCTATTTCGGCATCTGTGGCTCGTGATCGTGACGTTTCTGGCCGTGGCCGCACCCTGGCTCATCCTGATCCAGCGCCGCGAACCGGATTTCTGGCACTATTTTTTCTGGGTGGAACACGTCGAGCGTTTTCTCAAACCGGGCACAGGCCAGCACCAGCAGCCCTTCTGGTATTTCATCCCGGTCCTGGTAGGGGGGTGTTTTCCCTGGACCCTGCTGCTTGTACCGGCCGGGTTAGGCCTGCGCAAGCTCGATGATCCGGACGGACTCTTGAAATATGCCATCTGCTGGCTCGTCTTTCCGTTTTTGTTTTTCTCCGCGAGCGGCGGCAAGCTGGCCACGTATATTCTACCCTGTTTTGTGCCGCTGGCCCTGTTGCTGGGCAAGGGCCTGTGGACCTACTGCCAGTCCGGGACTGCGGTGCACTTCAAGGGCGCCTTGCGCAACGGCGCGATCTTGTCGTTCTTGCTGGCAATCGGCATAGCTGCCACACAACTCCTGCCTCAGACTCCAAAGATCTATGGCCTGTCCGAGACGTGGAAATGGCAAGTCATGATCGCAGGAGGATTGTTGTTTGCCGGCGGTTTTTATCTGGCGGCCCGCGTGAAAACCGTGACACACAAGCTGACGTTTTGCCTGGTGTCACCCCTGGTCCTGATGTGTGCCGCCTCCTTCATCCTCCCGGACCAACTGAGAATCCGAAAAATGCCGGGCGAGTTTTTGAGAAAAAACATGCCGTATCTCCAGGCCGCAGACATCCTGTTTGCAGATGAAGTGCTGTCACCCACGCTGGGTTGGTTTGCACATCGCCAGGATATTTTTATCCTCGGAGAAAAGGGAGAACTCGATTATGGCCTGGGCTACAGCGATGCCAAGCACCGCTTTCTCAAGAATGAAGAATTCAAGGATTTCCTGATGTCTCACGCGGACAAGCATGTGGTCTTTCTGACCCGAACGCGTGATTATTACAATGAATACGAACAGCTTTTGCCTCCGCCCACCCATTCAGAGTCCTCCGACGGTTTTACGCTGCTGGAGTATGATCCTGAACTGGTCTTGGGCCTATGAATCGCCTTGGTGTAGGTGTTCCACTTTGCCAAAATACGAGAGAGTGTCATGTTGTTTGTCCGGTTGGGAGAGGTTCAACGAGTTGATGAAGAAGCCATGTTCATTTCACGACCACGGTTGAGTATTGGGTCGTGCGTTTTTTGTTAGATTGACTTGAGTAAATTTGCGAGTTGATATACCATACGCACTTGTGTCCTGCGACCGTATGATTGAAACCACATATATCATGGAGTGTCAGCATGAAATCCATTCAGATCTATCTCTTGGCGGTCTTGTGCGTCATCTTTGGCCTCAGGTGCCCATACGCCTCAGCGGCCCTTTCCGCGTCTGAGCAGCCCCTTATCCCGGGTATTGAGCAATTGGGTCGCCTGGATCGTCTGGCGGAGTTTCATCGATCGACTTTTGTGGGGTCTGTCTCCAGTTATGACCGCACGGGCGGCAATGATGACGGATTCGGAGGAAAATACTCCTTTGTGCGCAAAGAGGGGGATGCCCTGGTCCTGGCCGATCTTCAGGGACCGGGCGTGATCTATCGTATCTGGACACCCACGCCCACGGACGACTGGATGGAGTTCTACTTCGATGGAGAGGCCGCACCGCGCGTAACCGTGCGTTTTCGAGAGTTGTTTCTCGGCGTGCATTCGGCCTTTCCCAGACCGCTGGTCGGTTATGGTGCAGGGGGATTCTATAGCTATGTCCCTCTGCCGTATAAGAAATCCTGTAAGGTCCTGATTCGGGCACCGCGTGTTCAGTTCTATCAGATCAACTATGCCACGTACCCGGAGACGACCGAGGTGGCATCGTTTTCTGTTGAGCGCTCTGAGGGTGGTCGTGCCAGCCTTGAAAAGGCCAAGCGTCTGTTTGCGGCCAGCGGGTCGGATGTCAGCGACTACGTGACCCCTCCAGGAAGCACCGTCAAACGGTTCAACAAACGGATAGAGCTGGCGTCCGGCCAGACCACTACCGTGTTTCAGACTGACCAGCCCGGGCGAATCGTGGGCCTCCGTATGTCACCGCCCCAGGCCCTGGCAGGGAAAGCTCGCGACCTCGTGCTCAGGGCCTATTGGGACGAGGATGAGAAACCGGCCATTGAGGTGCCTGCAGGAGACTTCTTTGGCTATGCGTGGGGCAGTCCAGCCATGACCTCGCTGTTGATCGGTACGAATGACCAGCACAATTATTGTTACTGGCCCATGCCCTTTGATCAAGGTGCACGCATTGAGTTGGCTTTGGAGCGTGACCAGGGCACGTTGCTCGCCCTTGAGATGGAAGTCCTGTTTGTCCCTGTCCCAAGAAAAGCCGATGAGGGCAAATTCTATGCGCTTTGGCGACGGGAGAATCCCACGACAAAGGGCACACCCTTTACCTTTGTTGAGACACTGGGGCGAGGTCACCTGGTCGGCTGCATCCAGCAGTCACAGGGTATGGAGTCCGGGAGCACGCTTTTCTTTGAAGGGGATGATCAAACGACCATCGACGGCCAACTGGTGATTCATGGCACCGGGTCAGAAGACTTCTACAATGGCGGCTGGTATGACGTCCCGGGCCGCTGGGAGACGTCTCGTTCGTTTCCCCTGAGCGGCTGTCTGGCCTATCAGAAGCACCTCACACGCACCGGGGGCTATCGTTTCATGCTAGGAGATGCCTATGCTTACCGCGAGAGTATCCTGCAGACCATCGAGCATGCGCCCACAGGCAACGAACAGATCAATGATTATTGCGGCACGACCTTTCTGTACTCGGAAAAACGGCCGACCTGTGACATGACACTTCCATCCGTGGCAAAAAGGCGTGTAGTTGACCTGAAGCGCATTGTCTTTGCCGCCTGGTGGAATGTCCCGATCTCCGCGTTTTCCTTCAATAATGCAACCCTCACCAAGGATGTGGTGAAACTGAATGGCCAGGATGTCCGTTTTCTCTCCATGCGTTCCCAGGGAGGTGACTGGTTTGGGCATCACTTTATCAGCTTTAACTGTGAACTGCCTGCTGCCGGCCTTTATCGAATCAGTCTTGATGTGGTCAAGGGGCCCGCTGCCGGTATGGTTCAGCTCTTCCAGGATGAAGCCCCTGTGGGCCCGGCAGTCGATATGTATGCTGCGAAGTCGGATCAGGTTCAGGCGTCACTGGGTACGCTGGTATTGCCTGAGGGCAAGAACAACCTGCTCTTCAAGATCACAGGCAAGAATGAAAAGTCCTCCGGTTTGGGACTGGATCTTGTCAACATCATCTGCGAGAGGATTGACTGAAACCCTATGGAGTCTATGAGTCAAATTCGGCTTAAAGAACCTGGTTGGCAGGATGTCAGACTCCTCTCGACGTTGGGATCTCAGACCTTTGTCGAGTCCTATGGGTGTGCCCTGGACGCCGCCCAACTGGATGCATATGTCACCCAGGCATTTGCAGAGGCGCGAATAGCCCAGGAGCTGAAAGATCCCACCATTTACTACCTGCTGGCCATGGATCACGACCAGGCCTGTGCCTATGCAAAACTCATTCCCAGTCAGGTACCGCAGTCTCTGTCACTGTCTCCGGACAGGGCCATTGAATTGAAGCGATTGTATGTAATCCCGAAATACTGGGGCCAGGGCGTAGGCGCGCGTCTGATGGAGGCTTTGCTTGACTGGGCTTCTGCGCATGATCACCAGTCTATGTGGCTGCGGGTCTGGGAGAAAAATGTACGTGCCATCACCTTCTACCGGCAATGGGATTTTCGCCATGTCGGGCAGGAACCCTATTGTGTGGGGGATTGTTCGGAAACTGTCTGGCTCATGGTGCGATCCTAGCGACATGGAGCAGAAAGGGGAGCCATATGGAAATGGCGAGTCCTAAATCGAAGTGTCTAACGGTCGTCCTGGGTGTGATCCTCCTGGGGGTGGGCATTGGGCTTGGACGCTGGTCTCAGTCCTGGCCGGTGATCGAGAGTCAGGCGTCGGATGAGGCCCAGACGCAGGGCGAACACCCGGTCTCTGAGGCGGACGAGCCTGTGATTCACTTGAGCGACGCCCATCAAAAGGAATTCGGCATCACCATGACACCCTGCGGCTCCGGACTGTTGGAGATCCGTCAGGCATTTCCCGGAGAAATCGAACTGAATTCGGATCATGAGGTCCGGCTCTGTGCACGCGTGGGCGGTGTGGTGCGTCAGGTCACAAAGGGCCTGGGCGATGCTGTGCGGGCCGGTGACATCCTGGCCGTCATTCAGAGCCCTGAACTGGCTGAGATGCGTGCCAGGTATCTCAGTGCCAGCGAACGCCTGACCCTGGCAGAAACCCTGTACGTCCGGGAAAAGGATCTGTACGCCCAGACCATCACCTCGCAGCAGGATTATGAGGCCGCTGCCGCTGCCCTGGCTGAAGCGCGAATTACTTTGCGTGCAGTAGAACAGGCCTTGCTGGCCCTTAGCCTGACTGCCGACTCCCTCAGTCAACTCCCGAATCTGTCCCCTGAAGCCTTTAGTGACTATGCTGTGACGGCCCCGTTTTCCGGCACGATTATCGACAGAAAGATCGTTAAGGGGCAATCCGTGGAAGCCACGGCTGAGGTGTTTACTGTGGCAGACATGAGCCGGGTGTGGATTGATGTGAGTGTGCCCGCAGAAGCGGGCGCGTCCGTGCATCCAGGGCAGTTGATTGTGGTGACTGATACACCGGGTCAGGTGACTGCTGAGGCGAAGATCCGGTATGTGGCGCCGATCATTGACGAGGCCACGCGCACGATCCTGGCACGGGCCGACCTGCCGAACGAGGCGGGGCAGTGGCGGCCGGGCCAGTTTGTCACGGTCCAGGTGGTCACGGCCCGGGTAGAGGCTTCGCTGGTGGTGCCGAAGACAGCGCTGCAGCCTGTGGACGATCGGTTCTGTGTGTTTGTACACACGGATCAGGGGTTTGTGCCTTGCTTTGTCACCTGCGGTCGATCCAATGAAACGTCTGTGGAGATTCTGACCGGCCTGGAGCCAGGGCAATCGGTGGTGACAACGGGCGCGTTTACACTCAAGGCCGAGTGGCTCAAAAACACGTTTGGCGGGGATGACGATTGAGGTTGTTCACGGTTCATGGTTTTAAGTTTTAAGTGTTAGGTGTTAGGTTCAGGGAAGGACCTGATGATAAAGAGATTGATTGAATTTGTCACTGGAAACCGTCTGCTGATGGTCGTCCTGGGCGTGCTTGTGATGGGTGCGGGCGCGGTGAGCATGCTTGCGTTGCCTGTGGATGCCTTTCCTGATGTGTCCCCCAATCTGGTGCAGGTCTTTACAGAGACCGAAGGTCTGGCCCCTGAAGAAGTGGAGACCTATGTGACCTATCCGGTGGAGACTGTCATGAATGGTCTGCCCGGTGTGGAGATGGTGCGCTCCGTATCCAACTTCGGCCTGTCTGTGGTCAATGTCACCTTCCGGGACGGTATGGACATCTACTTCTGCAGGCAACTGGTCAACGAACGCCTGCAGGAGGCACGCGAGCAGATCCCGGCAGGGCTTGGAGACCCGGCCATGGGACCGATTTCCAGTGTGATGGGGCGTGTGCTTTACTATTATCTGGAAGACGACACAGGGGCCTATTCTCTGGAAGACCTGCGGAGTATGCAGGACTGGATCATCAAACCGCAGTTGCAGACCCTTCCCGGTGTCACAGAGGTCCTGGGTATTGGCGGGTTTGAAAAACAATATCAGGTTGTGATCCGACCTGAGGCCCTGGTGCAGTACGATGTCACCCTGTCGGAGGTGCTTGAAAAGATTCAGGCCAACAACCTCAATACAGGGGCCCAGTTCATTGAAAAAAACGACGAGGAGTATCTCGTGCGATCGGTCGGCCTGGCCACCTGCGTGAGTGACCTGGAACAGATCGTGATCAAGGCGAAGGAAGGCACGCCCGTGCTGCTCAAGCAGATCGCAGACGTGCGCATTGGCGGGGCCGTGCGCCGTGGTCTTCAAACGCGAGACGGTCGCGGTGAGGTGGTGGCCGGCCAGGTGATCCGCCTGTTCGGCACCAATGCCTCGACCGTCATTGCCCGTGTGGAAGAGAAGCTGTCGACCCTTAACCGAATGCTGCCAGAGGGGGTCCGAATCGTACCGTACTACGAACAGAAGACACTGGTTCAGGCCTGTGTGGCCACAGTGACCTGGGCCCTGGTGGTGGGGATCGGTCTGGTGGTGCTGGTCCTGGTGGTCTTTCTGGGGAACCTTCGGTCGAGTCTGGTGGTGGCCTTGTCCCTGCCCTTTGCCCTGTTGTTTGCCTTGTTGGGCATGAAGTTCTTTGGCCTGTCTGCGAATCTCATGTCCTTTGGCGGACTGGCCATTGCCATCGGCATGATCGTGGACGGGGCCATTGTGGTGGTGGAGAACGTGGACCGTCAGTTTCGCATGAATCGGAGTGGGCTTTCCCGTGGCCAGTTGGTGGTACGAGGAGGCACAGAGGTGGGCCAGCCGATCCTGTTTGCCATCGGTATTATCATTGTCGTCTTTCTGCCGTTGTTCACACTCCAGGGTGTGGAGGGTAAGACCTTTCGGCCCTTGGCCTACACCATTGCCCTGGCCATGCTGGGATCCTTGATCTATGCGTTGTTGTTATCCCCTGTGCTGGCGTCTCTGCTCATGCGTCTGCCTTGTGAGACCCTGGCCAGAAAAAAACGCTCTCTGGGTGACACTGTACTGTACGGCCTGGAACGGATATACGCGCCGATGGTGAGCCTTTTTGTGAGATGGCGTGTCCTGGCCGTGGGACTTCTGGGGGTCCTGTTGTGTGTTGGCGGGGTGGTGGCCCCATACCTGGGCTCAGAATTCACACCCGAATTGCAGGAAGGGGCCATGACACTGCGTCTGACACTGGCGCCGTCCATTGCCCTGGAAGAGGGCAAGCGTGTCACCACGCGTGTGGAACAACGCCTGATGAAGATTCCGGAGGTCGCTCATGTGGTCAGCCGCATGGGACGCGGCGAGGTTGGGGCGGATACAGACCCCACCAATATCGCGGAACTCTACATCCTGCTCCAGCCGAGGGAACAGTGGCGCACCGCACGAACCCAGGAAGAACTCCAACAGCAGATCCGTGACGAAGTCGGCGAGGTACCCGGCGCTCTGGCTGCTTTTTCCCAGCCGATTGCCATGGAGCTGGAGGAACTGCTGGAGGGTGTGCGTGCCGAATTGGCCGTCAAGCTATTTGGCGATGACCTGGAGACACTCAAGCACAAGGCCGATGACATCGCCCGCATCCTGTCCACTGTGTCAGGCGCTGAGGATGTGCAGCCCGTGCAGATGACGGGCACGCAACAGGTGGTGATCCGTATTGACCGCAGTGCCATTGCACGTCACGGCATCAATGTGGCCGACGTTCAGCAGGTCGTGCGCGCAGGTCTGGGCGGGGCCGTGGTGGGCCAGGTGTTTGAAGGGGTCAAACGGTTTGACATCAATGTGCGTTTTGCCGCGAATGCCAGAAACACGATCGAGGCCATGGGCCGTGTGCTGATCCCTGCGCCCAATGGCACGCGCATTCCCCTGGCTGACCTGGCCTCCATCCGGGAACAGGTGGGTCCGCGACAGATCACACGTGAGCAGAACCAGCGTTTCATCACTGTGGGCTGTAATGTGATCGGCCGCGACATCGGATCCTTTGTGCAAGAGGCCCAGACCGCACTGGCCCAGGGCGTGACCCTGCCGCCCGGGTACTTTGTCACATGGGGTGGTGAGTTTCAACTACAACAGGCTGCCAACCGGCGCCTGCTCATGGTCATCCCTGTGACACTGGTGATCATTGTGCTGCTCCTGTTTTCCAGCTTCAACTCTCTGCGCAATGCCCTGTTGATTTTTCTGATCATCCCCCCGGCCCTGGTGGGCGGCATCCTGGGGCTCTGGCTGACCGGGCAGCATCTTTCAGTGCCGTCGTCCATTGGATTTATCGCGCTGTTCGGTATTGCCCTGGAAAACGGCATGGTCCTGGTGACCTACATGAACCAGCTTGTGCGAGAGGGTCTCTCTCTGGAGGAGGCCTCTGTGCTGGGTGCGTGTCGGCGCCTGCGCCCGGTCCTCATGACTGCTGTGACCACGGCACTGGGCCTGATCCCGTTACTCCTGTCCACAGGCACGGGCAGTGAAGTCCAGCGTCCCCTGGCAGCCGTGGTGATTGGCGGTCTGGTCACAGCCACACTCCTGACCCTCCTGGTTGTCCCAGCCCTGTACCGATGGTTTGCCGTGTCCTTGGAAGCGTGAAGGTGAAGAAGAAAACTTATAAGGCATGCGGCACTTTACATTTTATTCCCTTGACATAGGCATTCGTATTAGGCATATATATACATACGATAGAAGCATCAATGAAAGGGGAATATATAATGCGTACCACCTTAAACATAGAAGACGAGTTGCTGGCCAAGGCCTCTGCCTTGACTGGGGTCAATGAGAAAACCTCCCTGGTACGCATGGGGCTGGAGGCCTTGATCGGCCTCAAGACAAGCGAACGTCTGGCCAAGCTGGGGGGAACGGAAAAAGAGCTTGAAAAAATTCCACGCCGCCGCAGGAGTTGACCCATGGTACTTGTAGATACCTCCGTGTGGATATCCCACCTGCGAGACAATCATCCGCTACTGGCCAACCTGTTAAACCAGGCACGCGTGGTCTGTCATCCTTTTGTCATAGGTGAATTGGCGTGCGGCAATCTAAAGAATCGTCATGAGATTCTGACCTCACTGGATCGGTTACCCACCTCCGAAGTCGCCACCCATGACGAAGTGTATGCATTTATCGAAACACGGCGTCTGATGGGAAAAGGCCTTGGCCTGATCGATATACATCTCCTGGCTTCTGCCATGTTGAGTCAGATCCCACTCTGGACTCAGGACAAGCGACTTCACCAAGCAGCCAAAGATCTGAACATAGCCTACAAGAAATAAGTTTCAATCTTCATCCTATAGCTTTCAGCCCTCATCCGTCAGCCGACTCCCCCCTTGAACAATCTCTGCTCTGTTGCTATGATGTCTGGCTTGCCTTTGGCTGTGGTACTAATGGATTAGTTTTTAGGACGTTTGACAGGAGACGATGAATTGAACGCTTTGCACATTCAGAAGATCGCTTTGGAATTGGGGATTGGGGCACATCAGGTTTTGGCCACTGCGGAGCTGCTGGAAGAGGGGGGCACGGTGCCGTTTATTTCACGGTATCGTAAGGAAAAAACCGGGAGCCTGGATGAGGTGGCGATTACTGTGATTCGTGATCGGCTGGCCCAGTTAAAAGAACTGGATGCACGGCGAGACACGATTCTCAAGACTATTTCGGATCAGGGTAAGCTCTCGGACGAACTCAAGGCCAGGATCGAGGCGGCCGAGACCTTGACTGTGCTGGAGGACCTGTACCTGCCGTACAAGCCCAAACGTCGAACCCGTGCCACCATTGCCAAGGAGAAGGGGCTCGAACCGCTGGCTGTGCTGGTGTTTGAGCAGAAGGCGGACCTGAACCCCGTGACAGAGGCGCACGCGTATGTGGATGCGGAGAAGGGTGTGGCCAATGTGGATGAGGCATTGGCCGGTGCTCGGGACATCATCGCGGAGTGGATCACTGAGGATGCCCAGGCCCGCGAGCGCATTCGTGAGTTTTACACGGCCCAGGGGATCTACGAGTGTAAGGTGATCAAGGGCAAGGAGCAGGACGGATTTAAATACGAAAATTATTTTGACTGGTCCGAGCCGGTGACTAAGTCACCGTCACATCGTATCCTGGCCATGCGGCGCGGAGAAAAAGAGGGCTTTCTGAGGCTGCGTATTACAGTGACAGAGCAGGAGGCTGTGTATGTGCTGGAGGCACTGTTCTTGAAAGAAGCCTGTGCCAGTACGGATCAGGTGAAGGCTGCGATCGCCGATGCCTACAAGCGGCTGCTGGCCCCGTCCATTGAAACAGAGATTCGTCTGGCCAGTAAGAAGAAGGCCGAGGTGGAGGCAATTGCCGTGTTTGCCGAGAATCTGCGGCAGTTGCTGCTGGCATCACCGTTGGGGCAGAAACGTGTGCTGGCTCTGGACCCGGGATTCAGGACGGGCTGCAAGGTGGTGTGTCTGGATCGTCAAGGTAAGTTGTTGCATGACGATGTGGTGTATCCGCATTCCGGGGCTGGCGCGGCTGCAACTGCAGCCGAGACTGTGAAATCCCTGGTCGAGCGGTTCGAGATCGAGGCGATTGCCATTGGAAACGGCACGGCCAGTCGCGAGACGGAGGCCTTTGTCAAGAAGATCGAGTTGACACGCAAGGTGGCTGTGGTCATGGTCAATGAGAGCGGGGCGTCCGTGTACAGTGCGTCGGATGTGGCTCGTGAAGAGTTCCCGGACAAGGATGTGACAGTGCGAGGCGCTGTGTCCATTGGACGACGGTTGACAGATCCCCTGGCCGAACTGGTCAAGATCGATCCCAAGAGTATTGGCGTGGGCCAGTACCAGCACGATGTGGATCAGTCGCAACTCAAGCAGGGGCTGGACGACGTGGTGATCAGTTGCGTGAACTCTGTGGGCGTGGAACTCAATACCGCCAGCAAACAATTACTCACCTATGTGTCCGGTCTGGGGCCGCAACTGGCTCAGAATATTGTGGCCTATCGGAATGAGAACGGGGCCTTCTCGTCTCGCAAGGCGATCTGCGAGGTGCCCAGACTGGGGGCCAAGGCGTTTGAGCAGGCTGCCGGTTTTTTACGGATTCGGGACGCAGCCAATCCTCTGGACCGCAGTGCAGTGCATCCTGAGCGCTATGCGATTGTGGATGCCATGGCCGCGGACGTGGGTTGCACAGTGGCGGAATTGATGACCGACGGGACCAAACGTCAGAAGATTCAATTGGATAAGTACGTGACAGAAGACGTGGGCCTGCCCACGCTCAACGATATTATGGCCGAACTGGCCAAGCCTGGACGTGATCCGCGCCAGCAGTTTGAAATGTTTGAATTCGCTGAGGGGATTGAAAAGATCGAGCATGTGCAGCCTGGTATGACCCTGCCTGGTATTGTTACGAATATCACGGCGTTTGGCGCATTTGTGGATATTGGTGTGCATCAGGACGGCCTGGTGCATGTGAGCGAGATGTCCCATCATTATATCAAGGACCCCAATGAGGTGGTCAAGGTACATCAGAAGGTGACCGTGACTGTCAAGGATGTGGACGTGGTCAAGAAGCGGATCAGCCTCTCCATGAAGGTGGGCAAGCCTGAGCCTGCACGCACGAGGTCCGTTAATCAGACTTTAAATAAACCGGTCACCCCCAAGGCCCGGCCTGTTTCCAAAAAGAATCCGCCCAAGCCCCGAAAAGACCCCAATGAGCCTCTGGGAGATAGACTTCAGATTATCTGGAATTGACTCTTTGATGTCTGATAATCATGTGGGGTTTCTTCAATAGTGGCTGACTTTGAGAAAGTAAGTTGGCGTTTGCCCAATTATTTCCCATAGTTTGAAAAGACGTAGAGTTTCAGATTTGAGCTATACCATATGTCTTGGGGGATATATATGTACGACGAACGGCCCATCATGTTGCTGGACAGTAATGCCTTGGAGGCAGGGAAACTGAAGCAGGTCCTGAGTGAGGCGTCGATGTCTTGCCCTGTTGTGCATTGTATCGATAGCTATGATGCGATGGAATACCTGGTAGAGGAACTGGGTGAGAGACCCTGTCTGATTCTGATGAATATCTATGCCTCCGGCATGCCCGGGCTGGATTTTCTCAAGTGGATTAAGTCCAATGAAGCACTTCAGACTATTCCCATCATCGCCCTGGCAGATGGCCAAAAGGAACATTATGTGAATGCCTGTTTTTCCCTGGGGGCCGCTGGATACATTATCCGGGCTGAGGAATATGATACCTTCAAGAAGAATGTTGACATCATCCTCAATTACTGGGAGCTAAGTCGGTTGCCCTCCAGTCATATGAGCTATCAAGACACTTGTTAAGGCCCTGAATGGCCGCATCTAAGGGGACTGAAACGCCTGCTTCTGTTGATGGCTGAGGGTTTCATTGAGAGAGCCGCTGCGGAAGCCCTGAAGGTCCATGGTGACATAGGTAAAGCCAAGGGCCTTGATCGATTCTGTGATGCGTCCCCTGTATTCCAGCAGCCTCGACATGTCATCGCCTGTCACCTCAATGCGAGCGAGCGTATCGTGGTGACGAACTCGAAATTCCACAAAGCCCAGAGACCGCAACAGGTCTTCCGCTTTTTCCACCTGGGCCAGCCGGTCCGCGGTGATTTCCAGGCCATAAGCCATACGTGAGGCCAGGCAGGGTGAGGCCGGGATGTCTGCAGTGGCCAGATTCATGTCGCGACTCAAAGCCCGGATGTCTGCTTTGGTCAATCCGGCGTCCATGAGGGGGCTGCGCACATTGAGTTTTTGTGCGGCCTGATTACCAGGGCGGTAGTCCGCCTTGTCGTCGAAATTGCTCCCACAGATCACCATGCCAAACCCGGCCTGTTCAGCAATCCGCTTGAGCACTGTATATAAATGAGATTTGCAGTGAAAGCAGCGGTCCGCCTTGTTGGCTGCATAGGCCTGATCATTTAACTCTTCCACAGTCACTTCCTGAACTCTGGCACCCATGGCCCTGGCATTGTCCATGGCCTGGTCATATTGAGATCGAGCCAGAGACGGACTCACACCAATACAGGCGAGTACTTTGTCGGAGCCCAGGGTATCTACTGCCGCTTTGAGTAGAAACGTACTGTCCACGCCCCCGGAATAGGCCACCACGACCTGCTTGAGGTCTCTCAGAATCCCCTGTAATTTTGCGTATTTCTGTAATGTATTCATGGTGGGGGAGTGTAGCGAGGGGGCTGGAATTTGGCAAGGAAAAAGGGGGCAGGTTCAGGATGCAGGGCTCAGGGTTCAGGATTGGCTGCGTGGGCCATTCCGTTGACTTTGAACTCAGAACTTTGCACTTAATTTAGGAAAGCCGACGGAGGGACTTGAACCCTCAACCTCAGCTTTACGAAAGCTGTGCTCTACCATTGAGCTACGTCGGCAACAAAAGTCCAGAGTTTACTATTTTGAAGGACCTGTGTAAAGAGGGATTTTTTACACTTTACTGGGCCTGGACTGGTTGATATAGATGGGGCAATAAGATTGAATTCTGGCGTTTTATCAATGGAGTATGGCGTTTATGGAACTGAATCTGTCTTGCCCCCCGCAAAAAGCCCCTGAATCCGGGCATCGTTTGACTGTGCTGTTGCTGGTGCTGGTTGTAATCGTGATCATATTTCAGACGGGCCTGTGGTTTTCCGGGTTCTACAGTAGCCCCAGCGTCCAACTGCGTGCCATCACACCCCGGGGGGATCTGGCCCAGGATGAGAAGACCACGATTGAACTGTTTCAGGAAGCGTCCCCAAGTGTGGTGTATATCACCAGCCTGACCGTTCAGAGGAATTTGTTCAACCTCAGGGCCACGGCCATTCCGCGTGGTACGGGTTCCGGGTTTGTGTGGGATGACCGGGGCACGATCATTACCAACCTGCACGTAGTCAGTGGCGGTACAGAGGCTCAGGTGACCCTGTCCGATCAATCTTCCTGGCTGGCCAAGCTTGTCGGGGTGGAGGCGGACAAGGACCTGGCTGTGCTGCACATTGACGCACCCAGAGAAGCACTCAAACCCCTTGCTTTAGGCACATCAGGCGATCTTCTGGTGGGGCAGAAGGTGTTTGCCATTGGTAATCCCTTTGGACTGGACCAGACACTCACCACAGGCGTGATCAGTGGATTGGGCCGGGAAATTCAATCACAGAGCGGTCGCCCCATTGAAGGTGTGATTCAGACCGATGCGGCCATCAATCCCGGCAATTCAGGCGGGCCATTACTCGATAGTGCCGGGCGTTTGATCGGCATCAACACTGCCATTGTCAGCCCGTCAGGCGCCTATGCCGGTGTGGGATTTGCAGTGCCCGTGGATGTGGTGAACCGTGTGGTCCCCCAGATTGTAGAATTTGGACGCGTACGCAAGCCAGATCTGGGTATCGATATGGCCGACGTTAGCATGCGTATTGGTAGGTCGAGAGTCAAGGGCATTTTGGTGCGGGGTGTGAATCCCGGGAGTGGCGCGCAAAAGGCTGGTATCAAGCCACCTCAATTGGATCGCTTCGGTTACCCTGTCCAGGTGGATCTGATCATCGCCTGCGACAATGTCCCGGTTGAGACCCAGAACGACCTGTTTCGTATCTTGGATCAGCATGAAATCGGTGATACGGTCAAGGTCAGGATTAGACGCAATGACAAAACTTTTGAGGCAAACGTGATTCTTCAAGACCTGGTGCCTTAAGGACCGGTCTCCTGTTGCATTTGTTTGTAGGCATTGATCAGGCCATTGGTGGATGCATCATGGCCTGTCACATCCTGGTCGCCTCTCAGTTCCGGTAGGATGGCATTGGCCAGTTGTTTGCCGAGTTCCACACCCCATTGATCGAAGCTGAAGATATTCCAGATTACCCCCTGCAAAAATATTTTGTGTTCGTACAAGGCAATGAGTGAGCCCAGAGATCTGGGTGTGATCTTCTTGAGGAGTATTGAGTTGGTGGGGCGGTTGCCTTCAAAGACCTTGAAGGGCAGCAGGGCCTTGATTTCTTCATCTGTCTTGCCTGCAGTCTTGAGCTCGGCCTGGACTTCTTCTGTGGTCTTGCCCTGCATCAGCGCCTCCGTCTGTGCAAAGAAGTTGCTCATCAGCTTGGCATGGTGGTCGCCAAGCGGATTGTACGTCTTGGCAGAGGCAATAAAATCGCACGGGATGAGTTTCGTGCCCTGGTGGATCAACTGGTAAAACGCGTGCTGACCATTGGTCCCAGGCTCGCCCCATACGATCGGGCCCGTCTGATATGTCACAGACTTGCCGCTGCGATCCACATACTTACCGTTGCTCTCCATGTTGCCCTGCTGGAAGTAGGCTGCAAAGCGGTGCATGTATTGATCGTAGGGCAGGATGGCCTCGGTCTCTGCCTCAAAGAAGTTGTTGTACCAGAGTCCGATCAGGGCCAGGATCACGGGTAGGTTGTCCTCCAACGGAGCATCCTTGAAGTGCATGTCCATGGCATGCGCACCGCAAAGCAGGGCCTGGAAGTGATCGAAGCCAATGGTGCAGGCAATGGACAGGCCAATGGCAGACCAGAGTGAATAACGACCGCCCACCCAATTCCAGAACACGAACATGTTGGCAGGATTGATGCCGAATTTTTCTACTTCCGTCTGGTTGGTGGACACGGCAACAAAGTGCCTGGCCACATGGCTTTCATCTGTGGCCGCCTTGAGAAGCCAGTCCCTGGCGGAATGGGCATTGGTCATGGTCTCCTGAGTGGTAAAGGTCTTGGAGGCCACAATAAAGAGCGTGCTTTCCGGTCTGACCTGCTTGAGGACTTCTGCGAGATGCGTGCCATCCACATTGGACACAAAGTGGGGGGTAATGCCCTGCCAATAGGGCCGCAGGGCTTCAGTGACCATGACCGGGCCAAGATCAGACCCGCCTATACCGATGTTGACAATGTCTGTAATGGCCTTGTCTGTGTAGCCTGTCCACTCGCCGGATATGAGCTTTGACGAAAATGCCTTCATCTGCTCCAGCACGGCATTGACTTCTGGCATCACATCTTCGCCATCCAACAGAATGGGGGTATTGGACTGATTCCGCAGTGCAGTGTGCAGGACTGCCCGGCCCTCAGTTTCATTTATTTTCTGACCTGACAACAACGAATCAATGGCCTCTTTGACGTGTGTTTCTTGTGCCAAAGCAAATAGCAGGTCCAGCGTGTCCTGGGTGATACGGTTCTTGGAGTAGTCCACCAGCATGTCTTCAAATTGCCTGGAAAACCGGGAAAAGCGATCGGCATCCTCAGCGAACAAGTTTTTCATATGCACAGATTGCATTGTCTGGAAATGGTCTGTTAATTTGGCCCAGGCATGGGTTTGCGTTGGGTCTATGGACTGAAGCATGACTATCCCTTTCTATGGTTCTGCACAGGACTGTTCCTGAAAAAGCCAGGATTATACAATGTCTCTGTTTTGAAGTCGAAGAGATTATGAACCCCCTGTATGTACTTTCTTTACACGTCTACTCCATGTTTTCCAGGTCACACCAAAAGAGGATCTGCTGGAATATTGGGTTGTAAAGGGTTATTGTGTAAAAAATATGGGGCATTTGTGTGGCAATTTGGGGGTGTTGGCCGATAATTGCTTTTAAGTAAGAGGTGGGGCCGTATCCCACACCAGAAACCAACAACCAGTAACCAGAAACGAGTCCTTTGCCCAAAGATCTCTACAACACAAGTCGCCTGGATGACCGCATCGCCAAGGTCGTGGTCCTGCTCATGGCCATTGGTACGGTGTTTGTCTTTTCTGCCAGTGCCACCCTTGATCGGGCTTATGACCTGAAACGTCTGTACACATATGTAAGTGTACGGCAGATCCTGTTTTTTCCCATTGCGTGTCTAGTGATGTACCTGGTGTCTCTGTTTGATCACACACGCCTGAGTTTTTCCAGAGGGGTATTGCGTTCCTTGACACCGTATTTGCTGGTGCTGAGTATTGTTTTGTGCGCGGCTGTGCTGATTCCGGGTATTGGCGCGGAAAAGAATTTTTCACGTCGATGGTTCAGTCTGGGCGTGGGGCCTGTGACCATTAATTTTCAACCTTCTGAATTTGGCAAATGGACCATCATATTTTTTGTGGCTGCTGTGTGTGCCCGTCTGAAGTTCAAACTGAGATCATTCTGGCTGCACCTGCTCCCCATTTGTCTGGTCATTGGTGTGGTGGCCGGATTGATTGTGATTGAGGATTTGGGCACGGCTGCCCTGGTGGCCCTGGTCAGCTATCTCATGCTGTGTGTGGGCGGAGGCAAGTGGTGGCATCTGATCAGTCCTGTGCCTGTGGGGGGTGCTGCCTTCTACTTCATGATCATGAAGGAACCCTACCGATTGAAGCGGTTGATTGGTTTTCTGGAGCCGGAAAAATGGGCGGATACAGTCATGTACCAGGCCAACCAGTCTCTTGTGGCCATGGGGTCTGGTGGGCTGTTTGGCAAGGGCCTTGGCAACGGCATCTGTAAATACGGCCATGTGCCTGAAGATACCACAGACCTTGTGTTTGCCATTATTGGCGAGGAACTGGGCCTGGTAGGTACCTTGGCGGTCATTCTCATCTTTGTTTATCTACTCTGGCTGGGCCTGCGCGTGGTGCTCAAGTGCAGGCATGGCTTCAGCCAACTCCTGGCCACTGGCATTGTCCTGGTTCTGGGCATTCAAGCGGCCCTGAACATTGGTGTGGCCACTGTGGTGTTACCCACCAAAGGCATTCAGTTACCATTTCTCAGTGCAGGCGGAAGCAGCCTCCTCATGTCTGCGGCAGCGGCCGGAGTACTGCTGAACATTGCCAGGCAGGCAGAAGCCGAAGCTGCTGAATAACAGGACTTCCGCAAAAAGCCCTGTGGCGATCAGTTCTTAGTATTCAGTTTTCTGAAAAAGGCCTGCCCTTTGCGTTCTGCATTGATAGCCTCTCCGTGTCCCCCGTGCCTCTGTGCGAGGAAATACTTTTTGAGATTTTTGTATTCTGGCAAGGAAGGAAAATAAGCATGGATCGCACGTCCCGGTTTGCCGGTCAAACAGCCCGCACAGCGGTTCAACTACTGAAAACTGAACACCTAACACTAAAAACCGGAACGCAGCGACTACACAATCAACATGGCATCACCGTATGAGTAGAAGCGGTACGCCTTGGCAATGGCGTGTTCGTAGGCTGCAAACATGTTGTCCAGACCGGCAAAGGCACCCACCAGCGCCAGGAGTGTGGATTTGGGCAGATGGAAATTGGTGACCATGGCGTCCACGATCTTGTAGGTATATCCTGGCATGATAAAGAGCGAGGTCGGGCCGTGGAAGGGGGCAAGGTCCCTGTTTTGAACGGCGCTTTCCAGGGCGCGCACGCTCGTGGTCCCAATGGCAACAATGCGACCTCCTGTGGCCTTGGCCTGATTGATGATGTCCGCATTGGCCTGGTCTATCTCGACCTGTTCGCTGTGGATGGGGTGGTCTGTGAGTGTCTCGGCAGTGACTGGTTTGAATGTCCCGAGCCCCACATGCAGCGTGACCTTGGCAAAGAGAATGCCTTGGGCCTTGAGCTGATCCAGCAGGGCGTCCGTAAAATGGAGGCCTGCTGTGGGGGCTGCCACCGCACCGCACTCCTCTGCAAACACCGTCTGATACCGCTGCCTGTCCTTGGCAGCCTGGGCCGTGTCCTGATCACGTCTAATGTAGGGCGGCAGGGGGGGGAAACCAATCAGCTCCAGGATTTCTTCACAGGGCAAACCCCTGTCACTGTCGACCTGGATCACGCATCTGCCTTCATCCCGTCTTTCCTTGAGTATGGCCGGGATGGTCTGTGTCTGATCCTGCGTCAGGAGCAGAAATGTCTCATTGAGTTTGACCTTGCCTGCCCCCCGGAGCATGACCTCCCACAGTGTGTCACTCATGGCCCGCACGAACAGACCCTCGAGTCTGGCCCCGGTTTGTCTGCGTCCATAAAAACGGGCAGGCAGGACCTTGGTGTTGTTGAGCACGAGGCAGTCGCCTGCCTGCAGGTGCTCGCCAATATGAAAGAACTGTGTGTCTGTGACATGACGGGACGCTCGATGCAGAACCAGCAGTCTGGAATCACTGCGTTTGTCAGCCGGGTGCTGAGCAATCAATGCCTGAGGCAGGTGGTAATTCAGCAGTTTAGTTTTCATTGGATTCAATCAACTCCCTGGCCTTGTTTGTGACAGATTCAACGGTATCCTGTTCCTGGATATCGATCCACTTGACCTGTCTGAAGGTCTTGAACCAGGTACGCTGCGCCTTGGCCAGGCGGCGCGTGTTGATTTTCATGCGTTCAATGGCTTCATCCTGTGTGAGCAGGCCATGCAAATGATCGATGATCTCAGCGTATCCAATGGCAGCCCTGGCCTGCTGGCTCAAGGGGGACTCTTCTGCCAGCAGGGAACGAATCTCGTCAATCAGGCCGGCCTCAACCATCTTTTTGACCCGTGCATTGATTCTGCGGCTCTCCATGTCCTTGGCACGGCGCAGGCCGAGGACAATCCAGTCGTGGCGTGGACTGGATGCGTCGAACTGGGTCTGAAAGCTGGAAATGGGCTTGCCAGTGACACGATAGACCTCCAGGGCCCTGACAATACGTCGCTGGTCATTGGCACTGATTTTCTGGGCAGCTTCAGGATCAATCAAGGTCAAGGCATGATGCAGGGCAGGCAGGCCGTCTACTTGAACCTGCTCAATGAGTTCTGCTCGCACTGTTTCATCTGCGCCGGGTCCGTCGAACAGGCCATACAGCATGGCCTTGACGTACAATGCAGTACCGCCCACGGCAATGACCGGCTTATTCTTTGCCTGAATCGCATGCACGGCCTGATACGCCTCGTCATAGTAACGACCCACATTGTAGGAATCGTCACTGGGTTCCACCAAATCAATCATGTGATAGGGGATCGCCTGCTGGCGTTCCAACGAGGGTTTGGCAGTGCCGATGTCCATGCGTTTGTAGATCTTCATGGAGTCCACGCTGATGATCTCAGCCTGAATCTGCTGAGCCAGTTCAAACCCCAGCGTGGCCTTGCCTGAGGCTGTGACGCCTAGTATGAGAATTCGTTTTTTCATGAGTTCTTTAAGAAAAAAGTCGAAGGGGCTACATTGATTCATGAACCCATCTTGCCTTATTTTCATTATCAATCACTGTAAAAACCGTTATAATACCGTTTTGTTGCGAAAACGCAAAGACTCAGTCTTGATTTGAGCAGGCTATGACAGCAGAGAACACCGCGATTGACATGGATACAGAATTCTATGAACGTCTCAGAAGCAGGGCAAAGCAAGTGGACACCCTGCTCTTGCGTTATCTCGGCGAGGCCCAGGTGGGGGGGCAATTCCGGGAGGTCCTGGAGTATGCTGTGGTGGCACCTGGCAAGCGTATCCGGGCCGTTTTGCTGTTGTGGACCTGCGAACTGATCACAGGTCAACCTGCCCGTACGCAGGTAGAAGTAGCAGCCGTGGCCCTGGAAATGGTGCACACCTATTCTCTGATCCACGATGATTTACCTGCCATGGATGACGATGACTTTCGCCGCGGCAGGCCCACATGCCACAAGGCCTTTGATGAGGCCATGGCCATTCTTGCAGGGGATGGTTTGCTTACCCTGGCCTTTGAACTCCTGGCGGATCAGGTGAAGCCTCCGGTATTGGCTGTGTCTCTGATTAAAGCCTTGGCCCGGTGTGCCGGCCCTGATGGCATGATCGCCGGACAGGTGGCGGATCTGAAGGCAGAGAAAACACCGACAGACCTGCAGGGGCTTCAGTATATCCATGTGAACAAGACAGCCAAGATGTTCCAGTGCGCCACAGTCATGGGGGCCCTGTGCGGTGGGGCGACCCAGGAAGAGGTGCGGCTTTTGGGCGAGTATGGGTTAAAGATCGGTCTTGGGTTCCAGATCGCAGATGACATACTGGATGTCAGCGCCTCCACAGAGCAGCTTGGCAAGACGGCTGGCAAAGACGAGAAAGCCGGGAAAACGACTTATCCCGCACTGTTGGGCATGGATCGAGCCAGGGAACAGTTGAATGCATTGACCCAGGACGCCGTCGATATTCTTGCCCCATTTGGCAATCAAGCGGAATTCCTCAGGCAACTCGCTCTGGTCCTGTTGACCCGCACGAGATAAGAAATCTCTCAACTCCCAGCCCGCATTTCAGCACGCCCATCTTGGGGCCCCAATCCCCTTTTTTGTGGAAGCGTTCGCTTCACCCTCGTTTCTTGCCGAGATTAAAGGTATACTGGGTATCGTCCAGTGTGTTTTCTCATGACTTTGAACTGCCAGGGGTGGTTATCCGGCACTGAGACTCACTGTTTTAATTGGCAACTAGGAATAGGGTAATGGTGAAAACAACGCGAATCCTGAAGTTTTATGTGGGTGTACTCCTCTTGATATTTGTGCCACAGGCCCGTGCACACCTGCTGATAAACGAATTCATGGCCACGAATAGGAGCTATCCTGTAGGATCACCCGGTGATTTCGATGACTGGATTGAACTCTACAACGATTCGAACGAGTCGATTGACGTGGCCGGACTGTACTTGACGGACGACATGTCGAATCCAACCCAATGGCAGTTTCCCCTTGACCGGCCCCGTGTAACGACCCTCAGGCCCCATGAATATCTGATCGTTATGGCCGATAATGATCTGGAGGCACCGGGATTTCATGCCAATTTTAGGCTGGCATCCGAGGGTGAGCAAATTGGCCTGTTTGATGCCGATGGCCGGCAATTGCTTGACAGTGTCACATTCGGGCCACAGATGCCAGACCTTTCGTATGGACGCGACCCTCAGGCCCCCATGACGTGGCGGTTTCTGGCCTGGCCTTCGCCCGGGACGGCCAATCTGCCTGCGTATCTGGGTACTGTGACAGAGCCGGTCTTCAGTCACGAACGGGGGTTTTACGAGGCTTCTTTTGGTGTCACACTGACCTGCGACACACCGGATGTCACGATCACCTATACGCTGGATGGGACAGATCCTTTGCAGGGATCGGGGCCTGGTGTCAAGTCGTATACCGGTCCAATTGCCGTCACCAAGACGACATGCCTTAGGGCGGTGGCCATGAAACCCGGGTGGATGCCCTCCAGAGTCGTGAGTCACACATTTCTGTATCGCCTCAGTGACAGGCAGAAATCCTTGCCTGTGATCTCCCTGGTCGGCAGTCCTGGCGAGACATTCTATGCGCCAAACGGCATTATGGCGATTGTGGGGGGGCAATACAGTGGCGGCGTCTGGACCAAGACCTCGGCGAACAGCTACAACAATGTACTGGTGCACGGTCTGGAACGTCCCGTGTCTCTTGAGATCATCAATCCAAACGGCGGAGATGCCCCCTTGGGGATCTTCGACTTTCAGACGGACTGCGGCATTCGCGTGCATGGCAGCGACTGGATGCGCCCTCGCTATCAGAATAGCAGCAAATACAGTTTTCGACTGTATTTTCGAAATGACTATGGCCTCAAGGAACTGGACTATCCACTTTTCCCCTTTGACGCAAAGCCTCTCAAGAGTCTGGTCTTGCGTGGTGGTCACAATGATCAATCCAATCCGTTCATAAAAGACGAATTGGTCCGGCGCTTGCTGAGTGACATGGGCCATGTGTCCAGTCGAGGCACCTTTGCCAATGTCTTTATCAATGGTCAGTACAAAGGCTACTTCAATCCCTGCGAGCACATCACAGAGGCCTTTTGCCAGGCCTGGTTTGGCAGCAGTGAGGAGTGGGACATCATCACCATGTCCGGGGGAATCCGTGAAGGGGATCGGGACCGGGTGAATGCACTGATGCAGTATGTGCGAACCCACGACCTGTCCATTCCCGAAGTCTATGCCGAGGTTGACAGGCAGGTAGACATTGTCGAATTTATCGACTATCTCATCCTCCGACTGTGGTCTGGTGACTGGGATTGGCCCCACAACAACTGGTCCGCTGCCAGCGAACGGTCAGACCAGGGCCAATGGCGATTTTTTGTGTGGGATGCTGAAGGCAGCATGTTTCCGGATCAAATCAACAATGTGGTGTATGATGCCCTGCACAACAACAATCATGAAAACGCCACACTGTATAATGCCTTGTATCAAAGCCCCCGGTTCAGAGCGATATTTGGTGATCGCATCCAGGCGCACTTCTTTGGCCAGGGTGTCCTGACAGAGGCCCATATCAAAGCACGCTTTGCGGCCATGCAGGAAGAGTTGCGGGGCGTCATCCCGAATATGGACATGTACGCCATCAATACGTGGGTTCCCAAGCGGCATACCATCTTTCTGGACGCCTCCAAAAAGGAAGGGGTATTCACTGTGGAAGGTCCCATGCCATTCATCAATGGTGAGTTTCAGACACAGGCCCATGTCAACAAAGGCGATCAGCTGTTTCTCCTGAATCCCAATGCCTCGGGTACGATTTACTACACCTTGGACGGCAGCGATCCCATGGAACATGCTGCAGTGGATGACTGGGATTCAGTCACCATGGTCTCCGTGGATGCCCAGAAACGCGTGTTCGTCCCTGAGGACGGCAGTGTGACAGGCTGGGCCGGATCGGACTTCTTCGACGACTCTAAATGGTTGAGTGTCTCGGGATTGCCCGGAGGGATTGGATATGAACGAGGGACCGGCTATGCCCCATACCTCAGCCTGGATATTGAGTCAGCCATGCAGGGCAGCACCGGCTGCTACATTCGCATTCCATTCATCGCGTCGAGAGGGCTCAATGCCTATGATGTGATGTCTCTGAGAGTTCAATATGACGATGGCTTTGTGGCCTATCTGAACGGCTATGAAGTGGCCAGACGCAACGCCGCAGAGGACCCCGCATGGAATGCCGCAGCTTCGGCCAGTCAGGATGACAGCGCCGCCATCCTCTTCGAAACGATCGACGTGACTCAGTTCATGCCCTACTTGCAGCGTGCTGAAAATATGCTGGCCATTCACGGGCTGAACGTGTCTCAAGACAGTTCCGATTTCCTGATCAACGCAGAGCTCATTGCCGGGAGAGGCACGCCCGTTGAAATCGACGAAGATCTTCTGACGTATGACGGGTCCATCCTGTTGACGGAATCTGCCCATATCAAGGCTCGCATCCTGCGCGACAGTACCTGGAGCAGCCTGACTGACATGACCTTTGCCCTGCAGTCCGTGGTGGAGGGACTGCGAATCACGGAGATCATGTATCATCCGTTTGAGACAGGTCATCCGGATGACCCGAACACGGAATACCTCGAATTGACCAACATCTCAGATGAGCCCATTCCCCTGGGTATGGTGCGGTTCACCCAGGGTGTCACCCTGGACCTGCCTGCCCTGGACATCGCGCCGAATGATATCGTGCTGGTGGTCAAAGACAGCATTGCCTTTGAAAACAGATACGGCCCGGACCTGCCGGTCATTGGCCAGTACACAGGCAGCCTCAGCAACAGTGGGGAATGGATCACGCTGCGAGACGCCACAGATCAGATCATCCATCGGATTGAATACCGGGATGACTGGTATGCTGCCACAGATGGGGAGGGTTATTCGCTGGTCCTCAAGAATACGGCACAGACACCATCCGAGCTGCCGACCGATCCGGATCTCTGGTATCCCAGTGCCCTGATGGACGGCACGCCTGGGTGGATGGATTAGGCAATCACGGATCACTGGTTAGAGGTCCTGTCCTTGGCCTCTGGTGCGGAAGGCACAACATCGCCCCAGGGCCAAGCATAGGATTGTCACGACTTCGATCATGGATCAAACAGTCCCAGGTGTCATCGCTCATTTAAAGAGGTCTATAGTCTCTTGTGAGAAGGTGACAACCACGGAGGTTCCATCCTGATGGACCAGTTTGCCTGCTTCGTTTTCGGTTTTCAGTGCCGCGACATAGCTGTCGGCATCGCCGACCGATTTAAAGACCAGCAGTTCCATCCACCTTGCCTGATCGATATACCCCACATACAAATCATTCAGTGTGCAATTGAGGCCGTATTTCGTGTTCAACATCTTATCTGTATAGTAGGCCATGGCCTGGCTGTCACGTTGTTCCAGTGCGTAGCCACCCTGTTTCAGCACAGACATCACTTCACTCTTTGTGCTGCTGCCTCCCCCATTGTCACTACCGCATCCTGCCATGACCAATACGCTGATAGACAGTGACAATACTGTGAGTAGTCCCTTCATAGATGATACCTTTCTTTTCTCTTCGACGTTGATTGATTTCATGCTTATACCGGTGACATGGAGACCGTTTTTACCTGTTTTGTGCGTGCATTTCAAGTCATAAGTGGAATTCAGCCAACAATCGTC
>JAIPFM010000145.1 GCA_021736645.1 Phycisphaerae bacterium
ACACGCCTGCCCCTAGGGGGGATTGCGCGGATTACACGGATTTAAAGCAATCAGGACTTCTCTTTGAGGAGGACTGTTCGATGATATTTTGCCGCAGATAAAGGAAGAATGAACGCAGATAAAGATATGCGGAAAACTGATAACTCAAGAACAAAAGCTGCTTAACATGAAGGACAGGTAGGGCAGGAGCCGATTCGTGGGTTCCCTTTGTCTTCGCACGCCGCCGTCCTACCACGCTGCGCGTGCCACTGCGTGGGAGTCCTGCGACAGTCTCCCCCTTTGGTAAGCGAGCTTTCCACGTGGAGCCAGCCTTGGCCTCATAGGACGCCTTGGGTATGGACATGACGTCCCTTTTCAATATGGGCGTTAATCGGATGGAAGATTCTTAAATTGGCTGTAAGCCATCGGCTCTCATCTCTCAGTTATAGGGAATCAACCGGCCATCACCTCGGCTCTGCCCACAAACTGGCTGTCATTGCGAGCGTAGCGCGGCAATCCTCCGTTGTTTATTGTTTATGAATCATTCGCCCAAGCCATCAAATCATGCTTCTCCGGACTCCTGTCAGTTGATGCCAGCTCAATTTCGCCGCCGGCGGCGACATCTCTTGGGCGAGGCTTGCACCTCAAGCTCTTGGATCCAGGTCAATTGTGCAACTGGTTGCACAATCTCCTTATGGGTCAGGTAGAACAGCCGCATATTGTAGAGATTTCTTTTGGAAAAGCCGCTACCGAGTGTCTCAGACAGGTCTTTTGCAGGGTGTGTCACAAGATGGTCTCCGTAGACCGCATTGATTTCGTCCTGCTGCTCAGTCTCCACGATTCGCTTGCCGATCTGCCAGTGGGCCTCCACCTGGGCATGACGTGCGCGATTGTAGAGGTCGGTAATGTCGTTCACCAGGGTCATATAATGGTCCGGTTTGACTGGGGCACTCATGTCAGCTCTCCGATTAACATGTAAGGTCAGAGCCCCAAAGGGACTTCGCTTTGCTCAGCTTAAGCCATCACACCTGAGACGCAAGGTTTTTGTGACCGCTGAGAACTGAGGGTTGCTGGTTGTTAAAAGAAAACTGTCTCTCGCAAAGTTGCTGAATCCCTAGGGGGACGCAAAGAACGCAGAGATTTCAATTGAGCCCAAGGCTCAGGGTTTCAGTTTTAAGCCAATAGCCAATAGCCATTTATAGCCGCAGATAGAAAGCCCAGGATACACGCAGATGTCGAAGATCCCAAGGGGGGCGGACGCCGAAGCGTGAGATTTATCTTGTTCGTGGGTTCACCGTTCCAGGCAGACTGCGTCTGTCTGCGTGGACGACGTCAGCCTCATCTCTCCAAGCAAGCTTGTTCGACGAGTCTTCCTTCGCCCACTTTGAAGAACGTCTCTGTTTCAATGCGAAAGGGCCGTCGGGCTACGCGTCAGCGCATAAGGACCAGGATATCCCATCCGATTCACATTCAAACTGAGAAGGCCCTCCAGTTCGCAAATCCAAGCCGTCATCCAAGGCCAAGGCGAGTTCCGTGGAAGAAGCCTGCTTCTGGATCGGAAAACACCGCAGGACGATCCCCTGGGGATGGCACGAATCAGCGTGCATGACGGCGCCCCACGCAAAAGCCAGCAGCACCGATCCCGTATCGACATCAGCGTGTATCCTGCGGCAATAAATATGAAAATAAGCACGCGAAGCGCATCCGTTTGAGATTTTTTGTAACAGATTCTAGATTCTCAAGCATAACTCAAGCAGTTTGACTGAGATGCGAATACCGTCTCGAAAAATCACGCACGGAAAACAACAAGTTGACTTGTTGTAACAGGGCGCAGTCTTCGACCGCATCCAAACTTTTCAACTACGGAAGGCGCCCAATACGCGGAAAGACAGAGGGGAGCTTCTAGGGGCAGCCCTGAAAGGCTTCCTAAAAGGCTTGTTCCGAATACCCGCATTTAAATTGCATAATCAGCGGTTTGTCCAGTATGGTTTAGAATTTAACGGTTACTTATTGGTTTGGCGGTGCTGCCGTCTCGGTGTTTAGCCGTGACACTCAACGTTCGCTGCGCTCACTTAATTGAGTGTCCCATCTCACAATCCGGTCGAAGGTTTTGGGTTGCGGGCCGTTGTGCCGAGCCAATGGATGGGACGTTGCATTGAGGGAGGAACGACCATGCAGCGTCCCGGCTGAAAGCAGAGGCGAATGCAGCGATGTGCCTGGTTCAATGGTTTGGGATACAAGGCTGTGAGGTGAATGACACCTGACCGGAGCAAAATGGCCGGAAATACTACGCGTTAATCCTCCCATTTTTCCCTGGATTCTCGATACCCCCTGACGATATAATATTGCCTGTCGCCGGTGATCGAATTTTGTATTAGTCACTGCGGTTTTTCGGCGGCCTGCACGACGTGGACATCGCCGAGACCCTGGGCGTGGACACGCGCATGGTTCGCCGGGGCTGGGGTCAGTCCAGATATAAGGTTCCGCCATTGGAGTTGAGTTGACGCTGCATATTCCTTGAGTTGTGTGAGAGTGGACATTCGACAGCTCGGGGAGAAGGAGAAGGCCTTGTCAAAGACAGTGAAGATACCCAAGAGCAATGCTGGACTCAAGCGTCCAGTGGATAAGCGTCATGCGCTCTTGCTGATCGAGAAAGAGAACGCCTGGGTCACGAGCTGCAATCGTGAGCTCGCAGAGACCTTCTGTACGCTGGTCACGCAGGGTGATCCCGTCACCGTGGTGAAGACCGCTGGGGTCGTTGCCTGGGGGACCTACGCAGGAGCGTCTGAGGAGGCCGGCATGATCCTCCTCGATCGCAAACCGGACGGACGATTCAAGCTCGTACCGCTGAGCACCACGCCGAACAGCCTGCTGACACAGGTGGCACACTTCGTGGGACGCCACGGCAGCGTGACCTCCGAAGAAGGACAACGCGGACTCATCTTCCGTGGCGAACTCCGGCATCCGGGCGAGCCCATCGATCCGGAGGCCACAGCTCAGGCGCCGAAACCCGAGGCCACGCCAGCCAGGAAGAAGGCCTTGTCAAAAACTGTGAAGATACCCAAGAGCAAAGCGGGGCTCAAGCGTCCCATAGATAAGCGTCATGCGCTCTTGCGGATCGAGAAAGAGAACGCCTGGGTCACGAGCTGCAATCGTGAGCTCGCAGAGACCTTCTGTACGCTGGTCACGCGGGGAGATCCCGTCACTGTCGTGAAGACGGCTGGGGTCGTCGTCTGGGGGACCTACGCCGGAGAGCCTGAACAGACCGGTACGATCATCCTCGATGGCAAACCGGACGGGCGGTTCAAGCTCGTTCCGCTTGACATTACGCCGAACAGCCTGCTGACACAGGTGGCACATTTCGTCGGACGCGATGGCAGCGTGACCTCCGAAGAAGGGCAGCACGGACTCATCTTCCGCGGCGAACTCCGGAATTTAGGCGAGTCCATCGATACGGAGGCCGCAGTTCAGACGCCGGAATCCGATGTCACGCCGTCCGCTGACGCACCCGCAGGGGAATTCGAGGAGATCACCGAGGCCGAGGCCATTGCCGCCATTGGACAGAAAGTCACCCTGGAGTCCATCGAGCGCGGCATCAAGGTCCGCATCCGAGGCAAGCAGGCGGAATGCGAGAAGACCGCGGAGCACATTCTCAAGGGCAGGCCCACGGTGGCTTCGCAGCAGGGCGCGAAATACATGATGGAAGGCAACCTCAATAAGTCCTTTCTCAGGAAGGGATCCAATCAGCAGGGTCCCGATGCCAATGGTGTGACTACCAGGGAGGACGCCTCGGAGCGTACCTTCACGGCATTTGGAGAGAACCTCAGAGCGGTCCAGGCCGCCTGCCTCACAGGCTGCAAGAAAGACACGATGTTCACGATCGTTGTCAATGATCGCTCGGCCGGTCACTTTGTGATCAGCTCAGGTAGTCGACGCATGCTGTGATTCACTGCCTGCGTTCCCTATTGTGCGAGGGCCTGAATGTCTTCTGCAGACAGGACACACCCGTAGATGCGTACGTCATCGATCAGGCCCTGCCAGGGGGCCGTGCGCGTGGAGGAGGAACCGATCACCAGACCCGGACCCGGCGTTGGGCCTGAGGCACTGGCTGCGCTGGCTGCCATGACACCATCTACATAGAGCTGTCTCTGGCTGCTGCCGTAGGTCAGGGCAATGTGATGCCAGAGACCGTCCGTGATCACCGTATCTGAGATGAGAGGCTGTCCTGAACGCCCGCCGCTGCCCAGGTCTGTTTTGAGATGGCCTTGGCTGTCCGTGGCGAGCCAGTCTATGCCGTTGGCAGGGGTCTGCGCCAGGATGACACGCGCCGGTGTGGTGGTTTGAATCCAGGCTGTGGCCGTGAACTGATCCAAAGAGGTCAGCGCAAATGTTGTGGTGATGTCATTGTCTGTGCCGTTGAATACTATGGCCTGGCCGATACATCCTTCTGATATGACGGATGTGTCACCTGAGAGTGTGCCCGTGTTTGCCCCTGCCAGATCAGGGCTGAGAGTGCCTTGGATGCTGTCCAGGGGCCAGTGTGCCAGAAGGTCACAGGCTGGGTCCAGGTCTTTGAAGTTGAGTTTTTGACCGGCTGCCAGGATGACGACTCGGCCATAGGCTTGATCCACAAAGCGCTGCACATCTGCCAGTGTACCCACATTGCTGCCCCAGTGACTCGGGATGGAGAGGGCCGGTTTGAAGGTGTGTGTGGCTGTGGCCGCTTCGGTGGCGGTCATGGTGTAGGTGCCGCCGACCGGGATAATCGCCACATCAATTGCTTCCAACGCCTCCATTTCAGGGGTGACATCTGTGTCACCTGCATAATAAATGCGCAAACCGCCGATCTCGATCAGAAAACCCAGCCAGTTGCTGGATTTGGGGTGGTTGGATTTGTTGGTGTTGTATGAGGCCACACCTGTGATACGAATGCCGGCTGCTTCAAGGGTCTCGCCCGGCAGCAGGGCGGTGCCTTCATGGTATTGGCTGATCACACTGGTTGCCCCAATGACCTGTGTGTGTGCACTGGACAAGGCACGGATCGTAGAGGCCGAATAGTGATCGCCATGTGTGTGGCTGACCAGGATGAGATCGGCATCCGCCACGGGCTGGGGCAGGTTCACAGGGTCGAGGTAGAGGATCAGATCATCTTGCCAGAGCTTGAAGCTGGTGTGCCCGTACCAGCGGATTTGTACAGGGGGATGGAGGTCTGCCAGCCATTGATCCGACAGGATGGCAAAGTCCAGCCAGTCCACCTTCAGGTCATGGTTCAAGTCGGCATTGGGGACTTGCCCCTGGGCTGCGAGTGAGAGGCACACAACCACTGCGAGGCATGCCCTATGGACATGGCTTGGACGGCTTGATTTCATCATTTTGAGTCTCCTGGCATGGATGGCCTTAATGAGCATTAGTTTATCATAACCATGTGTTGACTTCAAGCAGCATCGAGGCATGCCTGGTTTTGGGCGCGGAATGAATGGCAGAGGATTACGCGGCCTGGAAATTGAGGTTTTGAAATCTGGCTGGACTCGTGGTAGAATGCGGCAAAACTGCAAATTGACAGGAACGAGTCTGATGACCCAATTGAATCACAAGACCGCGTTGGTGACAGGCGCAGCCAAACGCCTGGGCCGTGCCATGGCCCTGGCCCTGGCTGAGCAGGGCGTTCAGGTGGTGGTACATTATCACACGTCTGAGCAAGAGGCCAGGGCAGTGCAGGCAGACATTGAACAGGCAGGGGGGCACGCGGTGCTGTGTCAGGCAGATCTGTCTGATACAGGTCAGGCGGATGCCCTGGTGGGGCGGGCTGTTGCATTGGCTGGCCGGCCGCTGGATATACTGATCAACAATGCGTCCATCTTTGATGAACAGGTCCTGCTGGAGACCACGAGTGAGGCCCTGGCTCTGAACATGCAGGTTCATGCGTATACACCCCTGACCCTGTCACGCGCGTTTGCTGCACAGGACCGGTTGGTGTGCGGGCAGATCATCAACATGCTGGACAGTCGTGTTCAGGATTACGATAAGCTGCACGTGCCGTATCATCTGAGTAAGCGTTCGCTTATGGCCTTGACACGCATGCTGGCCATGGACCTGGCACCCAGGGTGGCAGTCAATGCTGTGGCACCCGGTTTGATCCTGGCGCCAGCAGGGCACGGTCAGGAGTACCTGGAGAACCTCGCCCATACGAACCCGCTGAATCGCTATGGCGCTCCCCAGGACATTGTAGAGGCTATGTTGTTTTTGGTTCAAAGTGAGTTCATTACAGGTCAGGTGATCTACGTGGATGGCGGACGCCACATGAAAGGGCATATGTATGGTTGAGCAATGGGACTGCATTCATATCCGGGATTTGAAGTTTCGCTGTATTGTGGGCATCAATGAAGATGAACGCCTTGAAAAACAGGATGTGGTGGCCAATCTTACCTTGTGGGCGGATCTGACCAGGGCCTGCCGCACGGACAATATTGAGGATACTGTGGACTACAAGTCTTTGAAGAAGAAGATCCTGGACATGGCCGAGCAATCGAATTTTCTCCTGGTCGAGGCCCTGTCGCAAGCCATTGCCGATGTCTGTCTGTCCTATGACAGGGTCAAGCAGGTCAAGGTGTGCGTGGAAAAGCCCACTGCCCTGCGTTTTGCCAGGACCGTGGGTGTGGAGATTGTCAGGACCCGTGATGACTGAGCTGCGGGACAACCAGGCTCTGGCCTATGTGTCCGTGGGGTCGAATATTGAGCCGGAGTTCCATATTGAGGCTGGACTTGATTTGCTGCAGAAGAAGGTATGTGTGACTGCGGTGTCCACCTTTTACCGTACTGAGCCCATTGGCAGGCCGGATCACCCCCAGTACCTCAATGGCGTGTTTGAAATTCGAACTGACATGCCGGCCTGTGATATTGCCTCCCTTGTGTTGCATCCCATTGAAAGCCAGCAGGGACGTATCAGGACCGAAGATAAATACGCCTCCCGCACTCTGGACCTGGACCTCATTCTGTACAATGATCTAAAAAGCAGTGCCGCGCGATTGAGGCTTCCACACCCGGATATTGAACGGGTGTTTGTGAGGGATCCGATTCGCGAACTGCTCTCCAGGCCGGGCTTCCAGCATCCCTTTCAATCGGCCATGTTGGCGTTTGTCGGTGCCCGGCCTGCAGCGGATGTGATAGGCACACCCATACCCCTTGAAGCCTTTACCAGAAGACTGCAGGCAAGGCTGTATGCCCCGGGAATCCACGATCACTAACCTGATACAGTCCTTCTCATGAGGCTTTTTTCTCCAGTGTGTCGTGGTGATCCGGTGTATGCCCATGAGGACGCACGGTCATGTTTTTCTTGAACTGGGCATGGATATCATGTTCGCCACCCTGTATGGGGGTCAGGCCAATCAGGGCATCCAGCTCCTCGATGTCAAATCCACAGAGTTTGTATTCATCAAATTCCAGGAGGGGACGATTGATAAGAATGGGCAACTCCAGCATGGTATTCAGGGCTTCAGTGTCTGTCAGGACTTCCGGCTCTATCCATCCTGATGTGATGGCAGGTGCATTGCGATTAAACCACGCGTCAAAGGGGCGGCTCTTGAGGAAACTGTGCAGCAGGTCAGCGGTCCAGGGGAATTGAAGGATGTCTCTGACAATGACTGTGTGGCCTGCAGCGATCAGTCTGTCTCTTTGCTTGCGATTGTTCACACAATTGGGTTTTCCATAGAACGTAATAATCGCCATGGTGATCACCTCATAAAAAATGTTGTCATTACTTTTCATCAGGGTTTGAGCAATTGACGTGCCAGTATTATTTCGGCTGAGAAGCCTGTTTTGCATGACAATTGTGTGAAAAATGTGGTCTCTTGTGACAACTATTTCACGGCCACAGACAGTCATTGCCTATTGTGAAGAATCCTGGTAAAAAGGATTCTGGTATGTTTGAGTGAGGTCTTATGATTCAACTGGTATCGAGTTCAGATCAAATCATGTCAGTCGTGGCCCTGGCCCGGGAAATCTGGTGTCAACACTTTCCTTCTGTGATCAGCCAAGGCCAGATCGATTATATGCTGGACAGGTTTCTCAGTGCCTCTGCGATCCGGACGCAGATGGCGGCGGCCTTTCAGTACGGGCTCCTGATGGAGGAGGCCGTGGCCCAGGGTTTTTTCGCCATAGAACCTCAGGAAGATCATCGCCTGTTTTTAAGCAAGCTCTATGTGCGTGAGCAGGCACGGGGCAGGAGATTGAGTTCTGAGGCACTGGACTATATGCAGGCCCTCTGTGTGAAGCAGCATCTCAACAGCATCTGGCTGACCGTCAATAAACGCAACGACCTGGCCATTTCAGTGTATAAACACATGGGGTTTGAGGTCGTAGGAACACAGGTTAAGGATATAGGCCAGGGCTATGTCATGGACGACTACATCATGGAGAAGGGGGTGCTTTAGCGGCGTATGTTGCTAAAGCGGTTCACGGTTCACGGTGGAACCGTCCTGGTATCGAACAGGCGCAAAAAAAATGTGGCCAATTAACACAGTCAACTCGCCACACCATTTCGTTTTTTTTGATCAGGCATTTAAATCAGCACGATACCAATTCTGATTCCAGTTGGGCCACGGCTTCCAGCCAGTTTTGTTCATCCTGGCCCGGTTGACAGCCTTTGTCCATCCAGATGCTCCATGCACGCTCAGCAATGACATCATAGCTGGGTGTCGCCACTTTCTTCGAGGACTTTCTGGGGGCCTTCTTCGCCTTGGCGGTTGTTCTTGGCTTTGCCTTGGAAGGGGTTGTTTTGTTTGTTTTTTCGGCCATTAGTGCTCCTTGGTCTATAACTCAGACTCAAACAGGGGTAACTCTCATACTCAGAAGAATTCACCCAATTTATGGTATTTAAATACATTCTACTCAGTGTGTATCGGCAATGTTTTCACAGGTCTATCATGGATTTTAAATGGATTTATCAAAATTAGTCTGCCTTCAAAATCCCCATTTTTCGGTGGTGTGGAGGCTGCCATTAACAAGGCTGATCATCATACTGTTATCGGACCTGTTTTGTTGAATCGACAGTCGGTTCATTCACAAAAATTTTTAAAAACAGGGTAAGCAGCGTGTTGACCTCTACCGTGTCATGTGGCGATACTTGATGCGGTGGGGGTGATCTGCGTCTTTGCCCAGGCGGCGTTTTCTGTCTTCTTCGTAGTCCGAGTAGTTGCCCTCAAACCACACCACCTTACTGTCGCCCTCAAAGGCCAGCATGTGTGTGGCAATGCGGTCCAGAAACCAGCGGTCATGGCTGATCACCACGGCGCACCCGCCAAAGTTCTCCAGGGCCTCTTCCAGGGCACGCATGGTATTCACATCCAGGTCATTGGTGGGTTCGTCAAGGAGTATGACATTGGAACCCTGTTTGAGCATACAGGCCAGGTGCACGCGGTTGCGTTCTCCACCTGACAGGGTGGTCACCTTTTTCTGTTGATCCGTGCCTGAGAAATTGAACCGTGCCACATACGCCCTGGAATTGACCTCCATGTGTCCCAGCTTGATCAGGTCCTGTCCCCCTGAGATGACTTCCCAAATGCTCTTTTCAGGGTCCAGACTGTCTCGCTGCTGGTCCACATAGGACAGGGTCACGGTGCTTCCGATTGTGAGTTCGCCGCTGTCCGGAGTTTCCTGCCCGGTTATCATCTTGAACAGGGTGGTCTTACCAGCCCCGTTGGGCCCGATCACGCCCACAATCCCGCCTGCGGGCAGGTCAAAGTTCATGTCTTCAAAGAGGATCAAATCGCCAAATGCCTTGCTCACATGATCGGCCTTGATCACCACATTGCCCAGACGCGGTCCAGGCGGCATGTAGATCTGAAGGTCCTTGGCCTGTCTCTCCTTGGCCTCGTCCAGCAGAGATTCATACGCCTTGATACGGGCCTTGCCCTTGGCATGACGTCCCTTGGGCGACATGCTGATCCATTCCAGTTCGCGCTGCAGGGTCTTCTGTCGCTCTGTCTCGGATTTCTCCTCGACCTGCAATCGCCGCCGTTTTTGGTCCAGCCAGGATGAATAATTGCCTTTCCATGGGATACCGTGGCCCCGGTCCAGTTCCAGAATCCAGCCTGCCACATTGTCCAGGAAGTAACGGTCGTGTGTAATGGCAATGATCGTGCCTTCGTACTTCTGCAGGTGGCGTTCCAGCCAGCCCACAGTCTCAGCGTCCAGGTGGTTGGTGGGTTCGTCCAGGAGCAGGATGTCCGGTTTTTGCAGGAGCAGGCGGCACAGGGCCACACGGCGTTTTTCCCCACCGGACAGGAATTCTATTTTGGCGTCCCCAGGCGGGCAGCGCAGGGCGTCCATGGCCATATCAAGCTGTGCATCGATGTCCCACGCATTGAGGTGGTCGATCTTATCCTGGAGCTTGCCTTGCCTTTCGAGCAATTTTGTCATCTCGTCATCGGACATGGGTTCACTGAATCGCTCGCTGATCTGATTGTACTCGTTGACAAGATCCACCGTTTCCTTCATGCCCTCTTCCACGATGGCCTTGACGGTCTTGTTGGGATCGAGCTGGGGTTCCTGTTCCAGATAACCCACAGAATATCCGGGCGCCAGTACGGCTTCACCCTCATATTCGTGGTCCACGCCTGCCATGATCTTCAGCAGCGTACTCTTGCCTGTGCCATTGAGGCCCAGGATGCCGATCTTGGCCCCGTAGAAATAGGACAGAGAAATATCCTTGATCACCACCTTACTGTGGTACGATTTACCGACACGCATCATCGAATAGATGATTTTATTGACTTCCTGGCTCATAGGGCTCCGGTTCTTTGGCTGCTGGTTATTTGTTGTTGGTTGCTGGTTTCTGGTTATTCGCAGTTGGAAACCGAGTACTATAGCATGAAGCTTGGGGTTTATCAATATCCATCAAGGTCCTGCTCATGGATATGAATGATGTGGTCAGGTGCGAGCGCTGCAGGCTGGCCGTTGAGTACCTGGTCCAGGAAGCGTCTCAAGGCCGGTGATCCTCTGAGGTTTCTATGGAGGTAGTAGCGATGGAGCAGGGTGATTCTCGTGGCATCGATATACACGGCGCGGTCCACGAGTTTTACGGGCTTGCCCTGGCTCTTGAGACCCTGGCCCAGGCGCCGTCCCTTCTCTTTGAGACCCGCTGAACCCAGGACCGGGTCATCTCGGTTGATCAGTATATAGATGTGATCTGCGAGGTCAAGGCGACTGACCCAGGCTGCATGATCCCTGGTGTCCGAGGCCGAGGCACTGATCACCAGCGTGTCGAACAGGGCACCCATGGGATGTTTTCGCAATCTCAAGACGCTCTCTTCCAGCACGAGACTGCCCATACTCTGGGTGAGCAGCGTGAACCTGACATTCTGGATGAGATCCGGGTGAGTGCGTTTGAATGTCTTGATCGCAGCAAGCACTGTGATAAAGTCCTGCGCAGAATCGCGTGCTGCCTGTTCAGGGAATCCCAGGGGACCATCCCAGGACGGCCAATGAAACATGATGACTTTGGCCGAATAGTCTTTTTCCAGATCCGTGAGCAATCTCTGCCTGAACGCCTTGCCAGGGTGTTTGCCCCGGCCGTGGACAAACACGATGAGATTATCGCATTCATCGTCATTTTGAATGGCCCTGAGGGTGTCTTCAAGCAGGGTCGCAAGGTCGCTTACCTGGCAAATATCACCTTTGGCTGTGACCAGGGATCGGATCGGGTACTGTGCATGCGGCCTCATGAGTCTGCAGCCCAAGTGGACCGGCAGGACTGCAGAGAGAACCATCAGAGTCTGTAAAGATCTTGTCATCATGTGCTATCCTTGCCAGGCCAGGGATTAAGGCTTTGATACACTTTGCAAATGGTGTGCCACACGTCTGAGGAAGAGGCAACTGCCCCGGGAAGGTTGTATTCGACAGATCGACACCCGCACTGAGGACCATACTGCTGAGCGACTGTGCAAATAATGTACATTCGGCCGACTCAGGATGTGCCTGGAAACTATATCAGGGGCGCTTTTGAACTCTGGTGAAAGGCAGTGCGTATGCTCAATCTGACTTCTGAGACACAAGTGTGTTTCAGGGCCGAATAATTGAAAAATATCAAATTCTGCAAAGGAGACATACATGAACGCGCGAGCCATCAAAGCCCTGTTCATCATATCGTTGAGTGCTTTCTTGACCCTGCCTGTGGCAGCCAAACCTGAGACATTCAAGGTGGATCCAGTACACTCCATGATATTCTTTAAGATCCAGCATGCTGGAGTCGGCTATACCTATGGCATGTTCTTCAATCCTGAAGGCCAGTTTGTGGTGGATCAGGAGACACCTGAGAATAGTTCTGTGACCGTTCAGGTCAAGGCGGACAGCGTGAATACAGGCAATACGAATCGCGACAACCACGTGAAGGGCCCGGATTTTCTGAATGCCAGGCAATTTCGTGTGATTTCCTTTAAGAGCACCTCTGTCACAAAGACCGGTGAAAAGACCTATGAGGCCAAGGGTCAGTTGAGCCTTCACGGCGTGGAAAAGGATATTGTCGTGGCCCTGGAGGAAACGGGGCGCGCAGAGATTCGCGGAAAAACCGCCATGGGTTATGAAGGCAAATTCAGGATTAAACGTTCAGATTTCGGGATGACCAATATGTTGGCCGGAGTGGGCGACGACATTACGTTTCAGGTCAGCCTGGAAGGCGCTATCCAGTAAAGCGAGGAATGTCTTATGATCACAGGACAGGAAATTCTATGGGCTTATGTGCTGCCTGCGGCACTGGTGCTGGTGTCATGCCTTGGGGTCGCTTTTACGCCACGTTTAAAAACTGGGCGGTGGATTTCAAATGTTGTGATCGCAGTGATACCTGCTGCTGCGTTCGCATTGGGATTCTGGCAGCTCCATGGCTGGCCTGGCTGGGTCCCGGCTGATACGACACAGTGGGTCATGCATTTTGCCCTGCTCTGTATTGTGATAGGATTGCTGAGGGAATCCCATTGGATGAGATGGCTGTGTCTCATGGTGTTGGCAGTCGTATTCCCCTGGTTTCTTCTGAAGCCGATCATTCAGTATGACTGGACCACGCCTGTGGCCATTGCCTGGATTACAGTCTATGCGATGGTGATTCTACTGCATATCGGACTCCTGGAACACATGGCCCGACACCTCAACGCCTTTCGCCTGTCGATGATCCTGACCATGATCGCCGGGGCCACTACCGTGGTCCTGAGTCTATCCGGCAGTCTGTCTCTGGCCAAGACAAGCGGTATTCTGGCAGCGATTCTGTTGGCAGCATTTCTTGTGAGCTATTGGCTGCCCAACAAGGGCTTTTTGTTGCCCCTGATCCCTCTGTTTGTGGTGGTCATGTGTGGGATGTGGTTGAGCGGTTTTTATTATGCCAAATTTAACGTGATCAACACAATCCTGCTTTCCGGGTCAGTGCTCCTGGCATGGCTGGGGATGTGGATCAAACTGGAGACCCGACCTGCGTGGCAAAAATTCATGGTCCATGCATGCCTGGCAGGCGCGCCCCTGGCACTCGCATTTGTCCTTGCCCTGATGCAGTTCATGCAGAATGAGGCGAACAGCTATTAGGGTAGTGGAACTATCCTGGTTTGCAGTATATGGTTTTCAGTTCTCACGTAGGGATCAGGCAGACTTTCTGACCTTCCAGCCCAAGTCCATCATATCCTTATCAAAGGGGCCTGGTACCACGCCTTCAGAGGCATACACAAACAAGGCGCATCGGAAGACCTGAGAGGCGACTTGAGTGAGGTAGATCATCACGATTAGACACAGCACCTCCAGGAAAACCGCTGCAGCAACGAGCCAGGGATTTTTCATGGCCAGACCAATGCCCAGGGGAATACCGAATAACGCCAGTGATCCCAGGACAAACAGGACGCCTCCAAATCGGATGCCTATAAAACCGATGAGGGATTCTCCCCAGGTCTTTCTTAACATAGCTGCCGAACTCTTGAGGAACTTCAGAGGATTGATACTCTTGTCCTCTCTGATGATCACGGGGATGACAAACACCGCTGCCACGCTCCACGCGATGCCAATCAGTCTGACCATCCATCGACCCACTGAACCCAGGTTTTCCTCCAGGCCCTTGATGATCATACCCACAAGGCCGGTCAACATGGACCACATGAGAATGGATTTCAACTTGCCCAGGGCTACATGCAGTCCCCGGGTGATGGACACGGGATGGCCGTTCAGGGCATAGAAGATCTCATTGAAGAAGGCCACATTGAAGAAGGTGGCCAGGACAATGGAGACCAGATACACTGCGACCCCCCAGGTGAAACCCAGCGGTGTCAGTCCACTCACCTCGGACTGCTCATCCATCACCACGAAGCGTGCGGCCACAGAGTGCCAGTGGGATGATTCGGTCAGGGTATGGCCTGTGTCCCACATAACCATGGGGCTCAGGAAAAACAAAATAATGAGACAGGTGAACACACCACTGATCAAGGGGAACCAAAGGAGCCTTTTGTTCTGTCGAATGACCGACAACGACCGTACAAACAATATCCAACTTCTCTTAAACCGACTCATTGCCTTCTATCCTTTCCTGAATATGCCGTAGGAGTTCGCTTTCCCCAATCCCTTCAACCTGGGCCTCGGCAATGACCCTGCCAAACAGGGCTTCCAGCTTGGCCTTACGCTGTTTGGCACTCAGTTTCGGGACTTCCAGGGGGGATTCAGATATGAACGAGCCATTGCCGCGCTTGCTGGTGATTACGCCCTTGAGATCCAATTCCCGGTACGCCTTGGCAATGGTATTGGGATTCACATTTAACTGAAGGGTAAGTTCCTTGATGGTGGGCAGTCTATCGCCTTCTCTGAGCTTCCCGGTACTCACAGCCGTATAGATGGTGTTAATAATCTGCTTATACACCGGGATGCCCGATGAAAAATCAATGAACCAATTTGCTGCAATCGACATAATCTATCCTTGTTGGTTATGTATTTTACTACTAAACTAGTATAATAAGACGATTCAATCACCCTTTTGTTACAAATAATCTGCTGAAAAAAGTGCTATTTTTTGGGGCGGGCTTGATTGTCTGGCGTTTCGCAGGCCATGGCCACGGGTGATGGGACCTCTTTCCCCTGATTGCGCAGCGATTCCACCCGTTCTATGGCTTGAAAAAGCCTGACACAGGCCTGTTCGTACGTGCAGCTCGTGACTTGAACGATGAGCCGGCAGCCGCGGTCAATGAGCTTCTTGTTGCTGGGTGACACCCACACCATGGCATTGCCAAGCACACGGCCCATGCGGCACATGGTGGCCGTGGACAGGGTGTTGAGTATGAGTTTGACGGCCAGGTGCCGCGAAAGCTGCAAGGGAGAGTCGGGCAGGCTCAGGGGGAAATGGAAGTGAA
>JAIPFM010000146.1 GCA_021736645.1 Phycisphaerae bacterium
ATCGTCCATTCCAGACATGGCTTGATGGATTTGGCTATTCTGCGGATGAATTCTTCCCTGTAGAGTACCCGGGTAATGGCACGGGATCTGGCGTTGGTCATGACATTTGGGGTCCCAGCAGTCCTTACTTTGACGGCTCGATCATGGAAAGGGACATCACCCTTTCAGGGAGTACTCAATCTTTGCCATTCTACTTCAGTAATGCCGGTGGCGCAGGGTCCCAGATCGATCGCAAGTGGGCTGTGCCCCAAGACTGGACGCTTGGTGGAGCCCAGACCCTGGTGGTGTATTTCTATGGGGCCCCGGATAATACAGGGCAACTCTATGTGCAGGTCAACAATGGCCCAAAAGTGACTTATACCGGACAGGCGAACGCCATCACGATGTCCAATTGGACCCAGTGGAATGTTGACTTGGGCTTTCTGGGTGCGAATATGGCAAGTGTGACGCAACTGAATGTCGGAGTGCAAGACGGTTCCGGTCTGATCTATCTCGATGACATTCGTCTGTATCGAGAGGCACCAGAGGCTTCAGGTGAGTGATTGTGGACCCTAGACTGAAATTAATCTGTCCAGACATAGAGACGGAGATATTCTTCCTGGTCAAGGGATGGGACAGGCCCATTGAAGGGTGTTGACCTGAATTCTGTGAAGCCTTGACACCTACCAGACAGGTTATTGATCCGGACATTTGTTTTGATTCTGGTTGACTTGGCGAATAGCGCATTGTATTTTGTATTCAAGATGTGTTGGATTGCGTCAATAGGGTCAATTCCGAGTCGTTGCGATGCATATGTTTGAGGTCTGTTGCAGACTAGTTGAACATGGCGTGACGAAAAGCGGTTTAAGCTTATACTTATCAAGGAGCGAATATGAAAAGGCATGTACTCAGACTTATTGTTTGTATGACAGTGGCAGCTCTGATGGCAAGTTCGACGACCTTTGCCGGGCAGATCAGCGGTGAGTTGAAGAAATGGCACAAGGTGACAATCACCTTTGAGGGTCCGCAGACTGATGAGAATGCCACACCGAATCCGTTTATGGATTTTCGTCTCAATGTTCGCTTTACCCATATTGGCAGCGGTCAGAGCCTGCTGGTGCCTGGCTACTATGCGGCAGACGGCGATGCGGCCAACACCTCCGGCGACAGCGGCAACAGGTGGCGCGTCCATTTTGCGCCGGGTTTGACAGGGACCTGGATGTATAGAGTGTCGTTCAGGCAGGGCACGAATGTGGCTGTGTCCGAAGCGCCTGAAGCCGGTGAGTCCGCAGAGTTCATGGATGGCGAGACCGGCCAAATCAAGATTGCACCGACAGACAAAACCGGCCGGGATATGCGTGCCAAGGGCTTGCTTCAGTATGTGGGCAAGCACCACCTGCGCTTTGCAGAGACAGGTGAGTATTTCCTCAAGTGCGGCGCTGATGCACCGGAAAACTTTCTGGCCTATGCTGAGTTTGATGGAGATTTCAAGACGGATGGTCATAAGGACAATCTGATCAAGACGTGGACGCCCCATGTCCAGGACTGGAAGCCTGGTGATCCCACCTGGCAGGACGGCAAGGGCAAGGGCATCATCGGCGCAGTCAACTACCTGGCCTCAAAAGGCATGAATGTCTTTTCCTTCCTGCCCATGAACATCGAAGGGGATGATCGCAATGTGTTCCCGTACACGACCTACGATGAACGCGAACGGCTGGATTGCTCCCGCATGGACCAGTGGGCCATGGTGTTCGACCATGGCAACAATCAGGGGATGTACCTGCACTTCAAGACCATGGAAACAGAGAACGAACTCATCCTGGATCATGGTGATCTGGGACCGCAGCGCAAGCTTTACTATCGCGAGTTGATCGCACGCTTCAGCCATAACCTCGCCCTGAACTGGAACCTCGGTGAAGAGATCAATAATGCCACCCATCTTCAGAAGGTGGCCTGGGCACAGTACTTTGCAGAGCACGATCCTTATCAGCATCATATCGTGATTCACAACATGGGTGACCCGCACTATGATTTGCTGGGCAAGGCTTCGGCGCTCACAGGTTTCTCGCTGCAGACGAGCAAACCGGACTTCAGTCAGGTCCACAGACGAACACGCGACTACATCGATCGATCTGACGCTGCAGGCAAGCCCTGGGTGGTGGCCTGTGACGAGCCGGGTGACGCCACGCACGCCCTGATCACAGATGGTGAAGATCCTGCCCATGACAATGCACGCAAGAATGCCCTGTGGGGCAATATCATGGCTGGCGGGGCAGGCGTTGAATGGTACTTCGGATATCAGCATCCACACAGCGACCTGACTTGTCAGGACTATCGCTCCCGCGACAATATGTGGACACAGTGTGCGTACGCCTTGGCGTTCTTCAAAAAATATGAAATTCCATTCTGGGACATGACCTGTCAAGATGAAATGACTGCCAGCGAGGATGATTACGTGCTGTGTAAGCCGGGTGAAGTCTATCTTGTGTATCTGAAGAAGGGCGGCAAGGTCGGCCTGGATGTGACATCAGGTCAGTTCCGATATGGCTGGTTCAATCCTAGGTCAGGGGACGGACTGAACGAACTGCTCCATCGTGGTTCGGCCAATCGCAAGGTGGACGTCACGGCCCCGGATGAGAATGACTGGCTGCTGGTCATCACAGGCAAAGGCCGGTTGACTCTGGCTCGATGACGGGCCTTCAGTCGACAACGCGACCTCAAGACCACAGAAAGACTCGACTCCCCAGAGCAACTGACTGTCGAACCGAGCGCAATAAGAGAGCCACAGGCTGTGAAGCCTGTGGCTCGAGATCGAAACGTTCGAATTGATTCCAATGTTTAGGGTGTGACCAGGGCTGAGCCCAGTACTGGTTCAACTGCCTTGGTCGCGTTTTTCAGGACAATGCCGCCGCGGATTTCGTTGAGCCCGATTGTGACATTGGCTGCTTCGCTCAAGGTCAGCTTGCAGAGCAGGCCTTCGAGGGCCGGTGCATCAGCGGCTGTGGCATACAGAGCGCCCATTTCCAATGTGACGCCTGGTGTGTTCAACCCACCCAGGGCACCGGGGTGTGCTGGATTGGCCAGGGGGGTATAGTCTTCCGGATTCCAGTCAGCCACTTCACCCGTTTCAGGATCCACGGTGATGGCTGCAGAAAAACTGGCCGGGAAGATACCGTATCCGGGTGCCGCCGCAGTGCTCTCACCCCGGATAAAATCTGAAATCCCGATGATGTCACCTGCATCCACGGCGATATCCAGCGCGAACGCACTGATGGGCTCTTCTGCCGTGGTTTTATAGCGGATTTCAGCCAGACCGTTGACACTCTGCACCGTGATTTCAACCGTGGCAGAGGCTGTGCCTGCAATCAGTAGTACAACCCAAAAAAATACCCAATGTTTCATGATCATTGCCTTTCTTTTCATCCCTAAATTGACCGTTACTCCGCTATTGATTTTGCTGTAAGCCAAAGAGATCGGGTTTTGACCTGTTCGAGCCCGATATGCCTCAATCTCCGAATCAACGGACACTCTATTTCAAGACAAATGTTACCTTGTTAAAATACCAAAGTGAGGTGATGAATTCAAGTATAAATAGTGAGGTAAGGAAAATCTGGGGTGTTTTGTGAAAAAACTGACGGGTTGAGTTCTGTATGAAGGCATAATTTTTGCATGAGTCGGGGGCAACAGTAGGAATTTGTACCTGGCTGTGGTATTGTTTGCACCATGTTAAGTGTTTTCAAGGGACGATTGTTGGGTGTACGGATATGCCTGCTGGTCAGTGTACTGATCCTGGTGCTGATCGGCATTGCCACGATCTATGCGGAGGCCTACCCTGCGGAGCCGAGCCCCATTAGCGATACCCGTGACTATATATCCTGCTACAAAAAGCAATGGGTGTTTTTCGGCGTGGCCTTGTTGGGGTATTTTGGCATTAACTGTATTAATTACAGACGTTTAGGCGCTGTCAGTTATTGGCTTTATGGATTTGCGCTGGTGATGTTGCTGTATTTGCTGGCAGGTAAGTTTCTGGCTGCAAAACTGGGCATTGGATTGCCGTTTGCGCATCAATCCCATGGGGCATATCGATGGATAAAGCTGGGTGTGCGTGGTGTTTCGCTGCCTTTGATCCAGCCGTCTGAGTTCTGTAAGTTGGTCTATATCTTGGCTTTAGCATGGTACCTTAGGTTCAAGAGTAATTATGAAAGCATCAAGACGTTGATTGGGCCGTTTGCACTGACGCTCCTGCCTGTGGCCTTGATTCTGCTTGAACCGGATTTGGGCACTTCTTTGCTGCTCATGCCCATTCTGTTTATCCTGTTGTTTGTGGCTGGGGCCAAAATACAGCATTTGACCTTGATTCTGGTGATGGGCCTGATGGTCAGCCCCCTGCTGTGGTTCAAATTGCATGACTATCAGCGAAGCCGTATCAGCAGTGTGCTGCTTCAAAATGACGCATTTTGTGAAAAGGTGGAGAATACACCCTGGTTGAGCAAGCTCCTGGTCGGGAAAACCTTTCACGCTCGAGCCTGGAAACAGGGGGATGGCTTCAATCTGATTCGCTCCAAGCTGGCCATTGCGTCCGGTGGGGGCACTGGTCAGGGATTTCGCAAGGGCCCCTTCATCAAGTATGATAGCTTTCTCCCGGAAAAGGAAAATGACTTCATCATCGCGGCGATTGCCCACCAATGGGGATTCTTGGGGTGCCTGGTGGTGATCGGATTGTATGGCATCATATTTTTGTGTGGTCTGGCGATTGCCAGGAACAATACTGATCCCTTTGCACGATTGGTGGTCATTGGGATTTTAACCATGTTTTCTGTGCAGGTGTTCGAGAATATCAGTATGAGTGTGGGATTAATGCCCATTACAGGGCTGACCCTGCCCTTGATCAGTTATGGCGGGTCCAGCTTACTGGTCAATTTTCTGGCCATTGGCCTTTTGAACAACATTGGAAGAACCAGGCCGTTTTCAGTGGCCAACAAGCTATTGTCTGAGAATGACAGGGATGGATGGAATGGTATCAGGATTTAGACGCATCGCTGGTTTGACCACAATCAGTCGTATCTTGGGTATGGTTCGTGACGCGGCATTTGCCTATTTCTTTGGCGCAGACTGGCTCATGACTGCCTGGGCCATGGGGTTCAAGATCCCCAATCTGGCCAGACGTCTATTTGGCGAGGGAGCTGCGTCTGCATCGTTTATCCCGATTTACAGCGAGAAGTTGATTGAAGACAAGGCAGACGCCCTGAAACTGGCGTGCACCATGGTCACCGTGATCACGGCTTTACTGTCTGTGGTGGTGTTGATCGGTGAAGCGGCAGTGTGGACATGGTATGCCTTCTACGAGACGCGTGAGGGCGTGCGCCTGGGATTGGCACTGTGCGGGATCATGATGCCGTACATGGTGCTGATCTGCTGCGTGGCCATCCTATCCGGTATTCTGCAGGTGCATCGGCGTTTTTCTGCGCCAGCGGCTGCGCCGATTGTGCTGAATTCGTGTATTATCGCAGGTACGCTCCTGGCCGGCACGCTCCTGGACATGCCGCCGGAGAAGCAGGTTTTCTTTGTGGCTGTGACTGTGCTTTTTTCCGGGCTTGCGCAGATTGGCCTCATGGTGCCTTCACTCCTGGCCTGCGGCGTGCGTTTGCGTCCTGCCTGGTATGTGCGTATGCCTGCATTTCAAAGGGTGTTCATGCTCATGGGCCCCATGATCCTGGGCCTGACAGTCACACAGCTGAATACCCTGCTGGACGATCTGATTGCCCTGGCCTTTATGACCGAGGATGGCTATCCTCTGGCTTACGGTTCCCCGTCATTTTTATACTATGCCCAGCGTCTGTATCAGTTTCCCCTGGGCGTGCTTGGGATTTCTCTGGCCACCGCCATTTTTCCAAGGATGAGCGACGAAGCGGGGCGCAAGGACTTTGAGGCCTTGAAGCAGACGATTTCGCAGGGCTTGCGTGTGGTGCTGTTTGTGGCTGTGCCTGCCACTGTGGGGATCTTTCTTGTGGCACGGCCTCTGGTCAGTACCATTTTTGAGCATGGACGCTTTACAGCCCAAGACACCCAGGTCGTGGCCTTGACCCTGTGCTGCTATTCGATAGGTCTGTGCGGCTACTTCGCACAGCAGATCTGTACCAGGGCGTATTACGCGGCGCAGGATTCGTCCACGCCAGCCAAGAGTGCTGTATTGGCAGTGTGCATCAATCTGGTGTTGAATCTGAGTCTGATCTGGGTGCTGGGTACTGCGGGATTGGCTGCGGCCACGGCCTTCTGTTCCTACGTGCAGGTGGCGTTCCTGATTCGCGGACTTCGCAGGCGTTTTGGTCCTGGCCTGCTCAGTGGTTTGAGGCAGACCTGTCTGAAGGCGTGCTGCTGCTCAGGGGGCATGGCGATTGTCGGGATCAGTGTGATCTGGCTCTTGAAGGGGCTGCCCGAGACCTTTGTGTACCAGTGTGTGCGACTGACTGTGATCGTGCCGGTGGCAGGGGCTGTCTATGCCTGGATGGCCAAGACAATGAAGATGGAGGAACTGTCTGTATTGACCGGGCGGGGATGCTGAATTTGCCCGATAAAAGCCTGTGCTTGAGGTGTTGTTTTGGCTAAAGCGGGGTCCTGCCATATCCGAATAGCAGGGTGTCAGGACGGTTTTATGTATAAGGAGTGATTCATGCGCACGGATAGGCTTTTCTGTGTCATAATCAGGTTTTTTGTGGCTGTTTGCTGTGCAGGCCTGGGCCTTGTACGCACTGAGTGCGTGTGGGCGCAGATGCCGGTGCACAATCTGGCGCCGCAAATGACGTCCGAAAAACTCTCTTCAGGTGCAATTTCTCAAGTTTTTACCCAACTGGCTGATGATTTGATGCATGTGGAATCCCTGGGACCTGCGAGGTATGAACAGGCTGTTTTGTATTCGATGGCGGCCCTGGATCTGAATATCGACAATCGGGAAGCGTTTCAACGATTCATGTCCCTTGTCACCCGGTGGCCGGAAAGAGACTACTCAACGTCTATTCTGGAGTGGTTGTTTCATTCCAATCATGATTACACGGATTGGCGGCTGTTCAAAGAGTCTCTTGACTATGTGCTGGAGCGGACCAAGGTTGCCTATCGCAGAGAACAGATCGTGAATCAACTCCTGGAACAGGTGGGTTCAGAGAATCAATTTGTGCGCTCAGAGCTGCTTGTGGTCAAGGCCACATTGGCCTATGAGAACAACAATGAACTGAAGGCCCGCGAGGGCTTCTCCGAAGCCTACGCCATGTGCAAGTACAACAAGATTGCATTTATGCGGTTGGTCCAATTGGCACCGGACCAGATCCCGGCAGAGATGTACTTTGAGCATTTGCGATATGTTGTCCAGGAGAATCCTCTGGATATGGATGCTGCCATGGCCTTTGCCCAGTATTCTGAACGCCTGGAATTGTACGGACTGTCAGCCGGCGCCTATCGATACTGTGCGGACCTGTATCAGTATCTACATCCCTCAGAGGAACTGCCTGCCCACATCTACCTGCCGTGGGCCATCAGCAGCTACAACAGTGCTCAGCATGTGAGCCATGTCCAGGAAATTTTGGCTCTGGTTCGTCAGTACAATCGCTTTAATATCTTTTTGGAATCCATTGCTGCCAGAGCGGCGTTGGCGCAGGGCAATGACGCTGAGGCTCAAGCCCAGTTTGCAGCCACTGAGCAGCGTGCAGAGTATCTGGCAAGTTCTGGTGATTCCGAGGTCCAGGACAAACAGATGGCCTGGTATTACTGCTTTGTCCATCCTGATGAAGCCAAGGCCCTGGAGTGGGCCAATCAGGCCTATTCCAGGGAGCCGAATTCTGTGGCCGCCATGAGTATATTGTCGTATGCCCTGATTATGAATGATCAGTTCGAATGGGCCAAGCCCCTGGCCATGAGAAGCGACACACAGATCGCTCAGATTTCCCAGGCCATTTTGGCGATCGCAGACAATCGTCAGGAGGAGGCCGTGGTGTTGCTGCAAAAGGCCATTGTCAGGGACCCGAGTTCATTTGTGGCTGAGTTTGCGAAGAAACTGCTTAAGGAGAAGGGTAATCCATACAGGCCTCAGATCAACTCGAACGACATCCTGTCAAGTTTGGCTGGGCAGTTTGGGCGGTTCATCGTGCCCCAATTTGAGGATCCCGATGATCGTCTGGCTGTTCAATTTGAGATTCGGCAAAAGAATATTGATTTCGGTGAGAGCATCTTTGCCACGATTTCAATTGTCAACAAGTCACATGAGCCGATCCTGATGAGCGATGACAGTCTGATTCAGAGCCCCGTCCAGATTGATGCCACGGTGCGCGGGGTGATCAAGGAAGAGATCCGTGAACTGGTCTTAGAACGTCTATTTACTCGTAAGCTGATCCTGCCCGGGAAATCGGCCGCGGCTTCTGTGAGACTGGATCGCGGCAGGCTCAGGCAAATACTGGAGACCCATCCTCAGGCGGTCTTGGATATTGACTTCACGTTGCGTGTCAACATGGACCAAAAAGAGGGCTCTGGGGCTTCAGTTTTCACAATCAAGCCAATGACAGTGTCTGTGCACAGGCCAGGCGTTGTGGTGACCGCGCGTGGCCTGAACAACCAGTACTCCGCCATCGTGATGAGTGATGCGTCCACCAAAGTCAAGACAGGCAAGCTGTTTCTTGGATTGCTCAGGGAGCAGGCCGTGATGGCAGAACAGGGACCGCTGTATCACTTCCGGTATGCGGACTGGATGCCAGGACGCTTGACCTCCGCCTTCTCCAGTGAGTCGGGGTTGCTGCTCCTGGATACCTATTCCGAGTGGGAAGCCAAGACAGAGCTGATAGTGAATATGCTGGGCATGAAATTGGATGGGGCCATCAGCACAGCCGTGGCCCGGCATTTGAGGAATCCTGCATGGCCGGCCAGGATGGCGGCTTTAAGTGTCCTGAGCTTGACACATGGAGCGTCGTTTTCTGAAGTACTCACCTGGAGCAAAACCTACGATATACATCCGTTGGTCAGGCGTCTGGCAGAAGCCTTGCTTGTGACGAACAGGCCCATCCCTTCTGTCGATGCGTTGAATTAAGCGGCCCACCCAAACCGTCCTGTTGGTCCCGGGCCTGTGTTGTCGATGAGGTTTCGTGTCGCAGCCTGCCGTTGCCCCCAATCCATACCAGCACGGTTTTTGTTGGAGGGCCTTGGTCTTTTTCTCTTAAAATCTCAAAAAAATGTTTGTATTAGGCCAATTATTCTGTATCATTCGCATTCTTAAAAATGCGATTTGAATGAGTGAACCTAATGAAAGGAATGGACTATGGCAGCCGTCGTTGATAGTAGTAAGTGCACTGGATGTGAATCATGTGTAAGTGAGTGCCCAAGCGAGGCTATCAAGATGGCCGACAGCAAAGCAGTGGTTGAGGAAGATGCATGTGTCGATTGCGGCGTTTGCGTTGATGCCTGTCCTGTAGAAGCCATTAGTCTTTAGTCAAAATTTAGTGGTCCCATCGTCTAGTCAGGCCTAGGACACCGGGTTTTCAACCCGGCAACAGGGGTTCGAATCCCCTTGGGACTATTTCCGTTTCAAGAGATGTCAATGTCAAGGACATCTCTTTTTTTATGCGCCTGGGACGGGATTCAGAGCATGGATTTGGGTGTCGCCAGGGGGGATCTCAGGTAATTGGGAACCAGGGTCAGAGGATCTACAAATAATCCCTGGTCAGCCTTTTTCAGGCCGAGGTAAAAGACGGCTTGTGCCCTGGGACTCCACAGACACGGATCCATGACGGTGACCTGCTCTGAGGCAAAACGATCTGCATAGTAGACCAATCCGTCACCCAATACGGCCACAGGGCCACCATTGAGTGCAAAGGCATCCGTAAATTCCTGAGGCGTCATGAGACAGTCATCCAGGATCTTGTCAGGCATCTGGACCCAGGGAGTGTCCCAAGTGGGCACGTTGTAACCTGCCACAAAGAACTTGTTTCTCTTGGCATCCAGGATCGTGGCAATACGGGCGACCGGGCCGGCGGTCTGGGCTGTGGCATTGGTGGCCATGACGTCAAGTGTGCTGACTGTCACAATTTTGGCGCGGTTGGCCAGGGCCATGGTCTTGGCTGTGGCCACTGCGATGCGAAGGCCGGTAAAGCTGCCCGGACCTATGGATATATAAACAGATTTGATCTGGCGAGACGTGAACCCCTCGTGATCAAGTAGGGATTGTATGGCAGGCAATAACTCGCTGCTGTGACGAAAAGGTTCAGAGAACTGGGTCTCTGCCAGCAACTTTCCTTGAACCCCCAGGGCGACAGAACCCATTCGGCTCGATGTTTCAATGGCGATAGTGACTGATTGCGGAGTCATTCGTGTGTCCTAAATGGAGTACCACAGTATATTTATGCCAGAAAACACGTATTTTACAGCGTGACGGCCAATAATGCACGAAATCTATCTCTGTTTTATTAAATGACAAAGGCTTTTGTAGTCTTCCTAGATTGCGTTGTTGACGTAGATTATCGGCTCGTCCTGTGAAAAGGGATTTTTCACTTGAAAAAATTAAATAATTTTACTAGATTGAATGGACTGATTTCCAACCTGCACCATAACTGGAGGTTGTAATTAAGGTAATAGGGTGTAAATTCGTTTCCCGTTGAGGGTGATTCAATTATAGGCAGGAGGTTTAGTTTTGAACAAGCCGAGATTTGTACGAGAAGTCTGTGGCAGGAAGTCTCTGTCGGTCGTGATGGTAGTCATTTGTATCCTTTCATTTTCGCCATGGGGGACTGCGTCTGGTCAGTCGAGCCAGGCAGGCCTTGCTTCCGCCCGATATTACATGAATGTCGGTGACAAGCAATTCAAACAGGGCGCCTATGAAGATGCTGAAAAATACCTGCTTAAAGCACAGGGCTACCAGCAATATCTCCCCAAAAAGGAACGTGACAAATTGAGCGCACAGTTGGAGCGCGCGCACACTGCGGCGGTTTCCAGACAAAAGGCACTGCAGGATCTGGAGTCTGCCAGGCTTCTGGCCAAGCAGGGCAAGACTGAGGACGTGTCTGCGCTGATCGCACAGCTCAAGGGGAACGCTTACCTGACCGATGATGAACGCAAAGAGGTCAACGCTCTGATGGTGACAGATGACACCGCGGCCGCGCAAACCTCCGAAGTGACTATGCCTCCTATGCCTGAAGATCTGGCCGTGGATGTGGTGTCTTCCGATGAAGCGAGTGGTCCTGCTGACAGCTATATTGAAAAGATCAAACGCGATCGTATGACCGTGCGTTCGCATGTGCAGGCTGTGGTGAGTGACACGCGCATGAAGGTGGCTGAGTACATCGCCATTGAACGGTATGACCTGGCTGAGAACGAAGTGGACAAAACGCGTCATCTGGTGGAGAGCAGTTCGCTGCATCTCGGCTCAGACCTGACGCGTCGCTACTCCCTTTACATTGAGCAACTGGCGGCTCAGGTGGCCAGTGCCAGCCAGGAGTCCACCTGGCGGGCTGAGCAGGCGAGACGTGAAGCGCTGCGTGTCGATCAGACTAGTCTGGCCGAGGAGCAGGCCATTGAACAGCAGAAGACAATTATCGAACTCATGAAACAAGCGGACACCTTCAAAAAACGGCAACTGTATGATGCCGCATTGGCCCAGGTCGAGGGCGTGCTCCGCATTGAGCCTCAACATGATGGTGCGCTTCGTTTGAAGACAGAACTCCAGGATATCATCTTGTACAGACGTCAATATGAACTGGAAAACAAGTCTGAAGAGCAGCGTACAAAAATGCTGATTAATACGACCGAATCCAGCATCCCCTATGCCGAAGAAATGAACTACGGCGATGACTGGCTTGAAATCACGCAAAAGGAAACACGGCAACCGGACAAGCCCATTGAACTGGATCCGGACAATGCGGCTGTGTACGAACAGTTGGAAGAAATGGTGGACATGTCAGAGTTGTCTCCTGAATTACCTGCCAACACGGCATTTGATATCCTGAGGGACTCTGTCACACCGCCACTGCAGATCGTGGTACTTTGGAAAGATCTCTTTGACAATGCCGAAATCGAGCAGACGACCCCCATTGACATGGATGGTCTGCCCGACGTGCGTCTGGGCACTGCCCTTGAGAATCTGCTTTCAGCGCTGGGCGGTGGTTTTTATGAACTGGCCTATGTGGTTGAAGGCGGCGTGATCAAGGTCGGAACCCTTGAAACCCTGCCCAAGAAACTGGAAACACGCATCTATGACATTACCGACCTGGTTCAGGCGCCTTCCATGGGTATGAGCATGATGGGCGGCGGCGGTATGATGGGCGGCATGGGCGGCGGCATGATGGGCGGCGGCATGGGCGGCATGGGCGGCGGTATGATGGGCGGCGGCATGGGCGGCATGGGCGGCGGCATGATGGGCGGCGGCATGGGCGGCTATGGCGGCGGCGGTATGATGGGCGGCGGCATGGGCGGCATGGGCGGCGGCATGATGGGCGGCGGCATGGGCGGCATGGGCGGCGGCATGATGGGCGGCGGCATGGGCGGCATGGGCGGCGGCTATGGCGGCGGCGGTATGATGGGCGGCGGCATGGGCGGCGGCATGATGGGCGGCATGGGCGGCATGGGCGGCGGCATGATGGGCGGCGGCATGGGCGGCATGGGCGGCGGCATGATGGGCGGCGGTATGATGGGCGGCGGCATGATGGGCGGCGGCGGCATGGGCATGATGAACAGCATGCGCAGCAGCCAAGGTGCCTATGCCTTGACCACGTTGATCCAGCAGACCATTGAGCCGGACAGTTGGTATGACATGAGTGACCTGGGTGAAGGCACGATTACCATGTACCCCACGCAGAGTCCCAAGAAACTGGCAGTGCTTGCCACACGCGAAGTGCACAAGCAGATTGACAGTCTTCTCACAGAACTGCGTGTCACACTGGGCGATCAGGTCTCCATCGAGGCCCGGTTCCTGGCCGTGGGTGAGAACTTCCTCAAGGATATCGGTATTGATGCTGAAATGATCTATAACGGTTTGGGTGACAAGTGGAGCCCCATTACCCTGAATCAGAATTCTTACGACTCAGCCAAGGCCACGGGCACCAGCGTGCCGGGCAGCATTGGTGACATTGCTGAAGCGGCCCGCATTGGCGGCAGTTGGGGCACGATTCTCAATACCCTCAGTGCTGACTTCATCATCAGAGCGACCGAGGGACGCACGGATTCAAAGACCCTGAGCGAACCCAAGGCCACTGTGATGAATGGCGAAGCTGCCATGTTCAGCATGACGGATAGTAGCCTGTTCTACTACCCGCCGAGTGTGCAGACCGCTGTGATCTCTGGTAGTCTGGGAAGTACGACTCAGAACCAACAGAATTTACAGCAACCGTCAATGAACCTTAGCACGGGCAGTCAACTCTCTATTGAGCCGGTCATTACCAAGGATAAAAAACACGTGTTGCTCAATATTGACACCATGCAGATGGACTTTCTGGGCATCAGGACGCAGCGCATGCAGAGTCCTATGATCGGAGCAGACGGGTCTGTGACAGTCACTGAATGGGAAAACAGTTCTCCTCAATTGGAGAATTCCACGATCACCACGCGCGTGTGTGTGCCTGACGGTGGCACGCTCCTGTTGGGGGGTCAGAAGATCATGGCAGAGGTGGACAAGGAATCCGGTATTCCGATCCTGAGACGTCTGCCAGTGATCGGATCGTTGTTCGGTAATCGCAGCAAGGTTCGGGATCGCAAGGTGCTTCTGATCCTGGTCAAGCCCACGATCATGCTGAAGGACGAGCGTGACAAAGAGGCCCTGGAAGCTGTGAGTGCTGCGAACACACGCGTTTACTAGTTTCACTGTGAACTGAAAAAACAAATTAGGCGTCAACATGTTGTCGGCTGAAATGGATGTTTCTAGCCTGGCCGGCAGTTAGTCAAGACATGATTAAAAAACGGAAGAGAATAATGATGCAAAAGACCCAGAGGCGTGCGAGAGCTTTGCGATTTCTTATCGGCTCAGTCTTGTTTATACTGTGTGCTCAAATGGGTTTGGCTTCTGCGCAAGAGGTGGGCGGTGTGTCCATGTCTTGGTTGTTGGAAGACAGCCGGGATTACATAACCAACGAAGTGCTTGTTCGTTTTAAAGCCATTGAGCGTGCGTCAGTGGGTGGACCCAGAACGGCTTTGTCTTTTTACAATGAGATTGTCCAGGCTACGATGCCAGGGGCCCAAGTCAAGAGGGAGCTTGCGCGCGTGGTCAGCGGGTTGGTGGTGGTGAAGTTGCCTGAATTCACCAGCATTCAGGAGGCCATTACTCTCTTCAATGCAGACCCCAAAGTCATCTATGCGGAACCTCAATATCAGGTCCGTGTCCTGGCGGTTCCCAATGATCCCAGATTTCCGGAACAATGGAATCTGGACAACCAGGGACAGACCGGCGGTCTGCCCGGTGCAGACATCAATGCACCGGAAGGCTGGGACATCAACTTTGATGCAGAAGAAATCATTGTGGCGGTGCTGGATACCGGTGTGGATTATAACCACCCGGACATCTACCCCAACATGTGGTATTCCGAAGGCTTCATCATTCCTGACGACGTGAATCAGGATGATCCCAATTTCAATCCTGAAGATCCCAACTATTATGTAAGAGATTACGGCCCCGACTTTGTGGATGGTCCGACGCAGGATGTCAATGACTTTGGCACGGACGCAGGCGCGCCTGCACCGGATGGCGATCCCAATGACCTGCATTATCACGGCACGCAGGTCGCCGGTATCATTGGTGCCCGAGGCAACAATGAAGAAGGTATTTCAGGCGTGGCGCAGATCGTCAAGATCATGGCCATTCGTGTGCTGGATGAAAACGCCGAAATCGCTGAGTTTGGCGACATCATTGAAGGTATTGGTTATGCTGTGGCCAATGGTGCGCGCATCGTGAATATGTCATGGGAAATTGGCGGGTTCAATGCCAGTCTGGAAGCAGCCATGGAAGGTGCGCCGGATGTGCTGTTTGTCTGTTCTGCAGGCAACACCCGCGAGGATATTGATATATTCCCCACGTTTCCGGCCTCTTCTGCGCTGTACCTGGACAACGTCGTGGCTGTGATGGCCACCGATGAGTTTGACCGGCCCATGACCACCTCCAATTGGGGTCTCGAGACCGTACAGATCGGTGCGCCGGGTCTCAACATCCTGACCTGTACGCCTCAGAGTGAAACAGGTGCCATGACCGATGAAGAAGTGTCATTCGACT
>JAIPFM010000147.1 GCA_021736645.1 Phycisphaerae bacterium
TTTTCGGCCGGGTCCCATGCAAGTTGAGGCCGTGAATCTGGTCAGGCGGGGAACCGAGCAGCCATAAGCGAACCCTTGGTTGTGCGTGGTAAACCCGGCCGCCTTTTTTTACAACCGGTTGTAACCTACACCTGACATCATGTATACGGTATTGGCAAGAAAGTATCGATCCCAGACATTCGACGACGTGGTCGGGCAGGATGCCTCCGCAAAAACTCTCAAGAACGCCATCAAGACCGGGCGCATTGCGCATGCCTATCTGTTCTGCGGCACGCGCGGCGTGGGCAAAACCACCATCGCCCGAATCCTGGCCAAGGCCCTGAATTGTCTGGCTGCTGACGGCCCCACCATCACACCCTGCTGTCAATGCGACAGTTGTGTGGCCATCAATACCGGCGAAGACATTGACGTGCTGGAGATCGACGGTGCCAGCAACAATGGTGTGGACCAGGTGCGTGAGCTGCGGGACAATGCCATCTACAGACCAGCCAGGGCCCGGTACAAGATCTACATCATTGACGAAGTGCACATGCTCACAGTCGCGGCATTCAATGCCCTGCTCAAGATCCTGGAAGAACCCCCAGCCCACGTCAAGTTCATCTTTGCCACCACTGAGCCCAACAAAGTCCTGGCCACGATCCAGTCGCGTTGTCAGAGATATGACTTCCGAAATATCAGCGTGGGCGCCATTGCAGACCACCTCAAGGTTCTGCTGAACCTGGAACAGATCACCTTTGAAGACGATCTGGTGTTGTCTGTGGCCAAGATGGCCAATGGGTCCATGCGGGACGGCCTGAGCCTGCTGGACCGACTCATCAGTACAGGTGTCACCCCCTTGAGCGTCAACCTGCTGGAAGAGTTCCTCGGCCAACCCAATATTGAACGCATCTATGACCTTATCCAGGTCATGAGTCAGCAGGACGCTGCCCAGGCCTTGATCCAGGTGGATGCCCTCATCAGAAACGGGCTCAGCGAGGCGCAGATCGTGGATGCCCTGATAGACGCACTGCGTGACCTCATGATCATCTGCACGGCAGGCATGCAGCCGGATCTGGTGGTCCTCACTGAACAGCAGAAACAAAAGGCCGAACACCTGGCCCGACAATTTGACGCGGCTGCCCTGATCTACATGGTCACGGCCCTGGAAAAACTCCGCTGGACTGTCAAGAACAGTGACACCCCCAGGACCCTGCTCGAAGCCGCGATCCTGAGATTCACACTCAACGACCATTTTATCAACATTGACACACTGCTTGCCAGACTCAACACCGGCCAGGCACCGGGCGCGGGTGCGCCTAAAAAAAAACACCCTTTAGCCGCTAGCACCCCGATCCCCCACAGGCAGACAGTGACACCCACATCACGGCCTGCAGCTCAGAACCGGATCGAGGAAACACCACCCGGGCCCAGCGATCAAGCGTCTCCGACCTCTCAAGGTGACATTCAAACCCTGAAGGCTCAATGGGAAGAGGTCCTCATCGGGCTCGCGGACTCTCTGGGCCCCGGCACAGTCAGCCTGCTCATGAAGGCAAGGCCCACGCAGTGGGACAATGGGAACCTGACCCTGCAGTTCGATCCCAGTGCCAAGGTCCAAAAGGGCATGTGTGAAAGCAGTGGCCGAGCTGATACCATCAAAAACGCCCTGCAGGACTGTCTGGGTGCCAGGTTCAATCTGACCTTCACACTCCAGGACACAGGGGCTCCGGACGCCCCGGAACAGCCTGCCCAGGCCACAGCCGCGGAAATCAGACAAAAACGAAATGACCTGCTCAACGATCCGGGTGTCAAAACCGTGCTGGTCGGCCTCAATGCCACAGTGACCAATATAGAGGAAAAAAAAGAGCGTGAGTGAAAGGCCATACTGCCATGACGATTCACTCACGCCCTGATTGGAAATGCGGATGAGAGGAGTCGAACCTCCACGAGCTAAAGCTCACAGGCACCTGAAGCCTGCGCGTCTGCCAATTCCGCCACATCCGCGGCAAAATCCAAAACACGCACTATAGCGTTTTTCCACGCAGAGTCAAGCCCCTTCTGAGCGGATTTCCAGGGGAAATCACTTTTTATGCATAGACAGAAAGCCGCCTTTTTTTTTAACCTCGCCCACACCGTCATGTTTGCCGATCCGGTCAAGCGGATGCCTGAGTGGGTCCTGAAAATTATCCAAGCACGATTGAATCCTTGAACCTGGAATGCCCCAATGGTACGATAAAGCACGAGTGCTGTGTCAACACTAGCCGGGTGTTTAAGGAAGACAAAATGATCAGCATTGTCGTGTGCTCCAGACTGGGTCAGTATTCAGAACTGCATGAACGCAATGTGCTCAAGACGGTGGGCACGGAGTCCGAATATGTACGGATCAACAACCATGACAACACCCATTCACTGTGCAGTGCCTACAATGAAGGCGTCCGGCGGAGCCAGGGGGACATCCTGGTGTTTGTCCATGAAGACGTGTTTTTCATGGAGCTTGACTGGGGCCCGATCCTGGAAGACAAGTTCGGACATGATCCAGGCCTTGGACTGATCGGTGTGGCAGGCACTCAGTATCTGGCCAGTCACCACCCGGCCTGGCTGGCAGCAGGCCAGCCCTTTATCCGGGGGCATGTGGTGCACGAAACAGCCGGGGGTGAAAACTATCACATGGCCGTGTTTTCTCCGGACAAGACAGACGCGCAGGTGGTGGCTGTGGATGGCCTCTTCTTTGCCATACGAGGCTCCCTGTTCAAGCACATCCGTTTTGACGAACAGACCTTTGACGGCTTTCACTTCTATGACCTGGACATCTGCATGCAGATCAACAAAACACACAAGCTCATTGTCACCTGGGACATCCTGGTCAAACACCTGTCTGAAGGGACGTGTGATCAGGCATGGCAGGAGGCCGGCCAACGATTTCTTGCGAAATACCGTGACGATCTGCCTGCCGCCTGCGTGGATGCAGCGCCTCAATTTGACAAGGCGATCGCCCCAATAAACTATAACCTCAAGGGGGTCGTGCCCCAGGGCATCATAGGGTAGCCATGTCAAACTGCCGGCAGAGGTCGTGCATAAAAAAAGGGCCTCTCCAGATTGGATCGTTCATCCGATCTCTGGAGAGGCCTTCTGTTTTTGAAGTCAACCAATTTGACTCGGTTTGTTGAGGCCCATTAGCGGCCTCAGACGGTCTGGTTTTAAGCTGACGGCATGTCAAGCTTTTTGGGTTCCAGTCCCATCTTGGCACAGATGTAATAAACGACCGCACCCACGATGAAGGCCACCAGCGGCGCAGCCGGGATCTGGGCCAGACCCACCAAGGGGGCGATACCCACGACAAATCCCACGGCCCAGGAAATCCAGCCGGCCATATTCCATCCGGCACGAGGACCGACCCACTTTTTACCTGATAGGAAGTAGTCCACCATCATGGCGCCACAGATGGGGCCAAAGGAGGCACCGATAACCGTAAATACCTGCATGACCTGGCCGGCCCAACCGGTCACGGCCAGCAGTATACTGACCGCCGTCCCAATGCCCACTGTGATGAAGGGGCTTACCTTGGGCAGGGTAGTCTTGAAACTATTGGCGGCAATGAAAGATGAGAAACAGGCCGGAGGAAAGGCAGCGACTGCCAGCAACAGGCCCATGGTCTTGCTTGCGCCTGCACCCATCACGGCTGTCATAAAACCAGGATCTGCCGTGGCAAGGCCAGCGCTGATACCTTTGCCATAGGCACCGGCTGCGATGAGGACAGATGCGCCGCCGGCCACAATGGTCGCCAGGGCGATACCGATCAGGCCGCCCATCTGTACGTCTTTCTCATCCTTGCTATTCATGCCAAAATCGACACCCGCGGCGCCGGCAGTGGCGAAAAATCCCACAATATAGGTGATACAGAGGGCGATGACACCAAAGACACTGAGCCCAACAGCTTCAGCACCTTCCGGCGCAGTGGCGGCAATGACCTGGACCGGCTCGAAACTCCCCAAACCACCGATGGTTTTGCTCAACAAGACAATGAGAATAGTGATTGGAATCAGGGGCAGGAAGGTCGCGACCTTGGCCACGTACTGGATGCCCTTAAGACCCACAAATGCACCTGCTATGGCCCAAACAACGGCAATCACTTTCTGGGCCGCCGGCGTGCCGCCCAAAAGCGGCGCCAGGGCCAAGGAGGCAAAATAGGCATTGACCCCGAGCCAGCCGAACTGCAGCACACCCATGAGAAATCCCGGCATGAGAAAACCGCCCTGAGCACCGTAGGTCGAGGTTCCGACGATATAGAGCGGCAGTCCGGTTTTCATGCCCAAGAGGCCGGGCACCAGATAAAAAAGAAAGTGGCACAGGGCCGCAGCAATGACAATGCCCAACAGGGCCACGCCGATTCCCTGACCGAGTACGCCGCCGGGGTCACCTGATCCCCCGTTTCCCATAGTACTCCAGAAAACAAACCACAGAAAAATACCCGCGTAGGTCGGCGCTGTATTCTTGTACCAGGGCGCGCGATTCTCCATGGAATTGGGTTTGGCCATGGCCAGATAATCTGGCAATGCCCCTGTCTTCGTCTCTTCTTGAGCGCTCATACGGACTCTCCTTAATCAGTTATACTTGTATTGCAGACCCAGTCACACAACCCTATCTGCATGGATTTTATGCGTTGCCAGTCTACTTTCTAGACCCCAAGGCACTGATGACATAAAGCACCAGCACGATGGCGAATATCCAGGCAGTCACCGTATGCACCAGGGCCAACACATGCTGCATGTGTGTCCCGAACAAGGGCAGCATACTCACGGCAATACTCAAGGCCAGAGGCAGTGTCAAGAACGCCAATGTCCAGAAGCAGACAGCGCGGATCAATGCCAGCCCTGAGAGTGGACACGCATTGGCCCTGGCACCGGCCACGACCAGGTAGGCCATGCACAAGATAAATACCGGGGCGCATGCGGCATGCAGCATAAGACCATACCCCTGAATGGTGCCCGGGGTAAATCCTGTCGCAGCAAGGATCAAAATGGTCAATGCCCCAACCGCAGTGGCTGCTTTCTTGAGTAGTCCTGTGCAGTCAAAGGGCAGGCTCACAGCACCGCCTGTGACACAGGCAATCTGCTCCAGGGCCTTGAGTCCGTACAGCAGCAACACCAGGGCGATCAAGGCGCTGACCGCAAAGACCACGGTCTTCATCATGGGACGAAACACAAAGGTTCGTGCAAATGTACTGGCCAACGTGGGATCAATCCCCTGCATGCTTACCATGGTAAGGGTGGCATTGGGATCAGCCAGCGGTCCATCCACGGCTACCTGACCGAACATCAAGCCGGCCTGCAGATCGTGACAGTCCTGACAACTCCTGACACCCAGCGACTGAACTGCGGGCCGAACATTGTGCCCGACGGGCCACATGTAAGGCTTGGCCGCATCATGCGCAGCGGCCGACAGGGTCTGCCCCTCCATCTGATACACCTGACCACCACTGACATACACAGCCTTGTCATTGGCCTCGGCGTGATCCTGCAGGGCTGCCAGTATATCCTGCACATCCTGCTTGGACCACACAGGCCAGGACACTCCTTCAATTTCCTTGGGCGTCTTCAACAGTCGTCCGGCCCAGGCCGTGACCTGAAGCACAGGCATGGGTCGTATTTCGTCACCCTGCTGCCAGCCCCAATAGGCAGGCCACACCAGTTTGTGGGGTGCAATCTTGCCATCACTGCCAGGCGCGAACACAGGCATTTGAATGTGCGGCAAGGCCTCAGGATCACGATTGATTTGCCGGGTGCCCAGGGCATGGGCCCGTGACGTCTTGATGGCAACTGTCTGATCCGTAGGCCAGGGGCCGCTGTGACAGGCCGTACAACTCAGGGCCTCGAAGTGAATCACAGGAATGCCCTTATGTTTCGGGTAAGGTGCGCCCAAACGCCCTGCTGTGGGCTGAGCGGCCAGATCCTGACCCAGGTGACACCCTTTGCACGAAACCGTGCCGGCCTCTTCATTGGCCGTGACTTCGGCTTCGGTTTCATACCCGCGTGTGATCTGATGATCCAGGCCGTTTTTGTGACAGTCAATACAGGACAGGCCTGCTGCCAGGTGGACATCCTCCGGCCAGGACGCATCGTTGCCATGGGCCATGGTCGTGGAGTGACAGAACTGACAGCGTGCATTGGGCACGTCAGCCCTGAGATCCATGCGCACCTTGTTGTCTGCAAAGAAGCGATTCTGATCATACGTGATACCAGGCACGAGATCGGCAAAATGCTCAGCCCTGTCCCTCGGCCGGTCTGCATTGGCATAGGCAAACCCTGACGTCGCAGCGCCGGCCCACCTGAAGGCGTTCTTGTTGATCAGCAGGGCCTGCTGCGCCTGGTCATGCAGGGGTTCTGCATCATGACACGCCAAACAGTTGACCTGAAAATCCCCAGACTGGTCCCAGTTATCATCCGGATTCAAGGGTGTGGATTCCCGGCGTACACCAGATCCCCCGCCCGGCATGTGCCGACCGAAAATGCGTGTCTTCCACCAGCCTGACAAACCGGCTTGCTCGGCTGTAAATGTGCCGGGCCAGGCGCGATCGGAGAGGGGTAATTGTGTGCCTGTGGCGCAGTCCCAATAGATCCACGGTTCGCCCGTCGGGCCAGCGTGATTGGGATCTACCACGGGATTGAAGTGCCACCCCGTTTCTATGGTTTCCACCCCATGACACCGGATACAGGTGGCATAGGTTGAAAAGGGCTTCTCGTCATTGAGCCCTGGAAAAACGGGAAAGCCCTCTTCATCATACAGGGCAATATGATGCACTGAGTGGGCCTGACTCCCGTCAATAAAATCGCCCAGACGCCCTGTGTCTTCTGTTTTTTCCTGTGCCCAAACCACACCTGTGGCCAGGAGCAAGACGCTTAGGACAGTCATCCACTGCCCTGTTCGTTTTAATTGTATAGCCATGCCGGGTGACATCTCCCTATTTAAACGTGAAAATCTTCAGGCTTGAACTCGAGTTTCCTGCCTGCTTCCACAGCCTCATTGACCTTGAGTACTGCCACAGCGGTTTCATACCCAATTTCACCCGGACAATTGAGTGTGTCTGTACCGCGAATTGAGTTGAAGAAGTTTTCCAGGTGCGGCTGATGGAACGGCAGATTCATGTCCACCAGCAGATTGTACTTGGGCGGCTTCGGTGAACTGCGTGCATCCAGCACAGCCGGTGTGTCCTGGGCCTGAGCCAGACCCTGTTCCCGTTTGATCAATCGGGCGTTTTCAAGGGCATACCATTCCTGTTCTGGCACCCAGACTTCACGGTACGCGGCACTGCGGCCGGACTCGGAAATGTCCAATGTGGCCTTGTCACCCATGAACTGCTCAAAGTAACCGCCATTGGAGTTGGTGGTCAAGGTGCGATAGGAGGCCCTGACCATGCCGTACTTGGTTTCATACTCGAACAGCGCTGTCACCGTGTCGTACCATTCGTGACCGGTCCAGTAGTCCACGCCGCCGCTGGCCATCACGCTCTTGGGCTGGGCCTCCAGGAACCAACTGTAGATATCGATCTGGTGAGATCCCAGGTCGACAATCGGGCCGCCGCCCAATCCCTTGAACCATCGCCAGTTGCGGAACTGATGCATGTCCTTGAACCCATACCGGTTCAATGTGGCCTGATCAATCTCAGTACCGTCAGACCAGCCCAGATCTTCACAGGCGCTGCGAGCGCGATTCCATTGACCGTTCACCGTGGTCATTTTACCGCAAATCTCGTGCTCCTTGATCATCTTGTCGTAACAGAACCGATACTTGGGATTACTGCGTCTCTGGTGGCCGATCTGCAGGAGTTTATCTGCAGTGCGTGCCGTGAGCACCATATCCTTGGCGTCTGTCAGAGAATTGGACATTTCCTTCTCGCAGTACACATGCAGGCCCTTCTTCAGCGCAGCAATCGTGTGGCGTGCGTGCCAGAAATCCGGGGTGGCCACAATGACGCAGTCCAGGTCCTCTTTCTCCAGCATGTCTTCATAGTCGGTATACGGCGTGGCCGAATGGCCGAGGTGCTTGTACGCACCAAGCATGCGAGATCCCAATGTGCGGTTGGGTTCCCATATATCGCAGACCGCCTTGAAGTGAACTGGCTGCAACTGACTGATCTTGAGCACAGCATCGCTCAGAACCTGACCTTCAGCCCCGTAGCCAATCAGACCGATCTTGATCGCGTCTTTGCTGGCGGGAACCGCGCTGGCAGCAAATGCCTTGGGGCTCAACAACATACCTGCGCCCATGGCGGCTGATGAGCGTATAAAATCACGCCTTGAAATTGAATCTTTCATAATAGCCCAATACCTTCCCTTAGAGAGTACATTTTAAAAACTCCAGCCATCTCGATATGGCGGATTAATGCTCCTTGATGCTGAAAATCTGATACGTATTAATTCATTGCTTTTTGCAGCCTGTCAATGCGATTCTTAATCGACGCACTGACATTGCCGCCGGACATCTTTACCAGCGCGGCGCTGACCTCATCAGGATGCGATCCCTGCAAGGCGTCACACAGATCCATGACTGCGGCCTGAGCTTCGGCAGTGAGTGACGCCTCAGTGACATGAGACAACGCCATATCGAGGGCCTCTTTGCACGGCGTCTGAGGCAGCGCAGACAACACCATCTTACGTTCGTCGTCTCTGGATGCCAGGGTCATGGCCTTGGCCAAGGTGTCAAACCGGGCCTGGGTCGTCTGATTCGAGGGCATCACAGCCATCTTGATATACCCCCGCAGGGCCAGCACACGGCAGGTCGTATCCGTTTCCCGCTGAGCCATCTTTTCTGCCAGGGCCAAACCGGCCCTGGTGGGCCAATTGGACAGGGCTCGCACGGCTTCAGTCTTCACACGATCATTATCAGATTGGCACAATGTCTCAACATAGACCAGACCTGGGGCCTGACCCAGACGCGAGGCCACGCGAAGCGCCGACATCTGCACCGCGGCCGATCCTGACATGGCCTTGTCGGCAAGGTCTCTGGACATCTTCTCGGCCTGATCCGTACGCTGCGTCACCATCACAATGGCATCCTCAATGGCCCGTTGGGGTGCCTTGAGGAGCAGGGTCACCAGCAGATCCATGTCCGCCTCACTGCCCAGTGCGCTGATGGTCTTCAGGGCTTCATTCTTGACCACACGATTGGTATCGTCCAGGGCAGAACGCACCCCGGCCATCGCATCGGTCATCTGTCTGTCAGCCACGGCCCTCAGCAGCGCCACGCGCACCACTGGATCCCGGGTCTGACTCAGAAGACGCTTGATTTCGGAGGTCACGGCCTCACTGTACATCTCGTTCAGACTACTCCGTGCTGCGGGTTGAAGCGAGGGACTGGGCTGACCTGCATACTTGGCCAAAACCGCCACACAGGTCTCATCTCCCATTTTACCCAGGGCCGTCAATGCGGCCAATTGAACGGCTTCATGGGGACTCTTCACGGCCTGCTTGACCGTGTCCAATCCTGCACTCTGCCGGGTACGTGACAAGGCACTCAACAGAAGCACCTGATCCTCGGCAGGCAGAGAACTCATCTTGGCAGCCACACTCTCAATCTGTGCTGCATTGTCAAGACGGGCCACCAGACTCAGGGCCGTGGGCATGAGGGTTTCATCCTTCTGGTCGATCACCTGAAGGATCAGTTCTGTCATGGTGCCGGGTTCAGCCTCAATCAATCCCTGCATCGCACCAATACGGATATTGCCCGGATTGTCTGTGGCCATGAGGGATTTGTACAGAGACACAGCCGGCTCAGTCTGTGACCTGGACACCAGGTTTTCACCGCACAGAAGCAAGGCATGCAGGACCTCTATTTTCACCTCGCCGGGGACCTTGCCCTTGGCCAGATTCAACGCAGACAAGGCATCCTCTGACCCGATACTGCCCAGAGACCGGGCCGCGTGTGTGGCCAGAGCCGGGTCATCCTGCGTCAAGAATTCCGCGATGGGGATGACGGCGCGGTCATCTGCGCGCCGCCCCAATGTCGACATGATACCGATCTGTACCTTGGCCGGCATGTTCGGCAGCACAGCACACAGCCGTTGATCCACCCCCTTGCCGGGAATCGATTCCAGGGCCATGCGCGCCATGTATTCCGTGTCAGGATCAGCCAGCAGCGTCATCAAGGCGGGCACCGAACTTTCAGAGCCGATCAACCGCAATTGTCGGCACACGAAATCCTTGGCCGCAATGGAAATATTCTGGGTGAGCAGCGATGCCAGAGCCTCTTCGAGTTTGCGTTGGTCTCTCGGATAGGCCGCCGCCTCGCGTGCCATCTGCTCCAGGCGATTCAGGGATTCTTTGGAACCTGCATATTCATACAGGGCGACCTGTTTAAGCACAGCGTCTACGTCCGTCCAGTTGAGATTCGTGGCCTGTGACTCAATGGGTGTGGTATCGACCTTCAGATCACCCAGGGCAAACTGAATGCCTGCCAGATAATGGGCCAGTATAGGCTCGTTCCAGGTGATGTGATGATTATGCCCCAAAGAGCAATAAAAAACACGGCCCTTGCCATAGGTCTTGACCCAGCTCAGGCCGGTGTCCCAATCCGAGGGTTTCACACCGGAGGCATTCTTGGTCACAGGGTCTGACAGATCCAGACTCATGAGCACACGCTGTTTGGCGCGGTCGTAGTACGGGGCATCCGTGCGGTATATCTCGTCATTGATCTTGAAACCGAGTTCCTTGAAGGAGGCCATCAGGGGATGGTTGGGATCATCCACCTTGACTGCCCAGGTACCGCCGCTGGTCCAGGGATGACCTGTAAAGGTGCCCCCGATCATGGTAGAGGCTTCAGGCCAACCGCCGAAATTATCCGTGGCCGCATGAATCCCGACCAGCCCCTTGCCATCCTTGACAAACGACAGCAGGGCCCGCTTTTGGGTGTCCGTAAAGGTCAGGCCTGTCGTATTGTTCAAACAAATCGCGTCATAGGCCTTGAGCCTCACCGTGTCGAACACAGACATGTCTGAAGAAAAACTCACGGTAAAGGCGCCGCTTTTCTGAGACATGATCTCCAATGCCTTGTCCCAATAGGGAATACTGGAATGCTTAAAACCGTCACACCGATTGAACACCAGCAAATGACGTCCAGCCTGGGGGGGGACCGGACACACAGAAGGCGACGCCTCCTGCATCTTGGCGACCTCTTGCTCAGTGACAGCCAGCACGCAGGTTGTCCAGACAACAAACACCATCAGGCATTTTTTCCACATACCAATCACCAAAGCCAGGTCCTCTTTTAAACCATGTGTATATCAGCCATTGATTATATATCAATAGCTTAATTTCTGATATTTTTCCACATTTTTTCTGGGTCTCAGAACAGCAGCGCGGCTCCCGCGGAGTCGCACTGCTGTTCCGGCCAGATCCTGTTCAAAACGTCGCATGACCCAAGGCTTCACACAGGCTCATGCGGTCTATTCAACAGGGGATTTTATTTTTTTTCAAACTGAGCATCAAACGCCATTTGTGAGGGTTTGAAGTCTGCCTTTTTAAAGAATTGACAGGCCTCTTCAGCACCATGCTCACGATCCATGCGGCTGTCTTCCCATTCCACGGACAGAGGCCCCTGATACCCAATGTCGTTCAGGGCCACAATGATATCTTCAAACTTGATATCGCCATGTCCAATGGACCGGAAATCCCAGTATCTGCGTGGGTCTGCAAACTCGGTGTGTCCACCAAAGACACCCACAGTGCCATCCCCATGATTCCACCACACGTCTTTCATGTGGGCATGGAAAATGCGATCCGGGAATGAACGGATGAACTTCACATAATCCACGCCCTGATACCCCAGATGGCTGGGATCATAGTTAAAACCAAATGCCTTGTGCCCTTTTACGGCCTTGACCGCACGCTGCGCAGAGGCAATGTCAAAGGCGATTTCTGTGGGATGCACTTCCAAAGCAAACTTAACATCCAATTTCTGATATTCATCCAGAATCGGTTTAAAACGCTTGGCAAAGTCCTTGAAACCCGCCTCAATCATCTCAGGGGATGTCGGAGGCCATGAATACAGCATGTGCCAGATGGAACTGCCAGTGAATCCATTGACCACATCCACGCCCAGTTTCTTGGCTGCCTTGGCTGCATCAATGAGTTTCAGGGCCGCTCTTTTACGAACACCCTCGGGCTCGCCATCGCCCCACACATCATCCGGCAACACGCTTTTGTGACGCTCATCAATACGGTCACACACAGCCTGGCCCACAAGATGCATTGAAATCGCATACACCTTGAGGCCGTACTTTTTGAGTAGATCAAGACGGCCCTTACAGTAGTTCTTGTCGGCCAGGGCCTTGTCCACTTCAAAGTGGTCGCCCCAACAGGCCAATTCCAATCCATCGTACCCCCAGGCCTTCGCCTTTTTTGCCAGATCTTCCAAAGTCAAATCTGCCCACTGCCCAGTAAATAAAGTCACAGGTCTAGCCATGAACCTATCTCCATATCAAATTTATTAACTTAAAACTCAACACTTAAAACTTAAAACTGCTTTATGCCTTGACCTTGGTCCACTTCTGCTTGCTCTTGCTGCTGGTGACCACTGTGTCAATAAACTGCATACCGCGAAGGCCTTCTTCCACACCCGGGAAATCCAGAGCCAAGGCACTGGCTTTGCCACCTGCGATGGCACATTTTACAGTCTCGGCAAAGTTCACGTAGTTGTTGGCAAATGCCTCCAAAAACGCTTCAGGATGGCCGGATGGCAGGCGTGTGCCTCTGGCTGCAGCAGCACTCATTTTACCCACATAGTCATTGCCCCGCTTCCACACCTGTTCGGGCTCACCATTGGGACGCACATACACATAATTGGGATGTTCCTGATGCCATTCCAGACTGGCCTTTTCACCGTGGACCCAGATGGCGAGATTGTTCTCTTCGCCCACTGCAATCTGTGTGGCATGGAGCAGGCCTTTGGCGCCGCCATTGAATTTCAACAGACAGTTGCAGTCATCATCCAGAAGACGGCCTGGTACAAAGGATGTTAATTCTGCGCAGATTTCGGTGATCTGAAGACCACTGATATACTCGGCCAGATTGGCCGCATGCGTGCCAATATCGCCCACGCAACCACCGGCCCCGCTCTGCTTGGGATCCGTGCGCCAGGAGGCCTGCATCTGACCAGTTTTTTCCAATGCCGTAGCAAGCCAACCCTGAGGATACTGAACCACGACCTTGCGAATCTTGCCCAGTTTATTCTTGGCCACCATGTCTTTGGCCAGTTTAACCATGGGATAACCGGTATAATTGTGCATCAATCCAAAGACAAGCTTTGTCTTCTTGACAAGCTTAACCAATTCCTTGGCATCCTTGACCGAGATGGTCATGGGCTTCTCACACATCACGTGGAATCCGGCCTTGAGGAAGTCACGGGCAATGGGGAAATGCCAGTTATTGGGTGTGGTCACTGCCACAAAGTCAATGCGTTCTCCCTCTGGCAAGGCCAATTCCGCGTTGATCATTGTCTTGTAGTCTGAATAGACCCGCTTGGGATCCAGTGCGAGCTCCTTGCCCATTTGCGCGGATTTTTTTGGGTCAATGTCAAACGCCCCTGCCACCAGTTCAATTTCGCCATCCAGCCGTGAGGCCTTGCGATGCACTTCTCCGATAAACGCACCAGGACCACCACCAATCAACCCCATTCTTAATTTACGACCCAACTTCATAATCTCTCCTTATTTCAATTGAATACTCTTGGCATGTAACTTGGACCATAACTCCGGTATGTTACTCTTCATGTGATAGTGACTTTGCAGAAAGTCAGTGCTGTCAGAAACGGTTTCGGCCACAAGTTGCTGATTACTTCCCATCATAATGTGCGTCTCCGGCTTAACAGGGTTTCAGTCATGCACTGACGTCAATATATGCTGTCGGATATTATGGCTTTTGTACAGAATAATCAACTAAAATGTGCTTTTGATTGGTTTTAAACCTCCATACCAGGGCGTCAAAAACCGGGTGATCCCATGGTAAAAGACCACACGCAGAATCAGACACGCCCCAAACCAGCTTTTTGTTGGGGTAAACATGATTATGCTGGAAATTTCAGGTCTCTTGGCTAAGATGAAGATCCAGACACAGGATCTCATCCTAACATAATAAAGGTAAAATGCACCAAAGCCCCAGGAGCATCAGACAACGCACCTCATAAAGAGACCCCATGACCAATCTCGACCTATCCATTGTCATCCCTGTATTCAATGAACACGACAAGATTCCCCGGGACATCCAGCAGGCGGCCCAGTTTCTCACCGCCTCAGGACTCCGGGGGGAGATCCTCATCGTGGACGACGGCAGCACGGACCACAGCTCCGACGTGGCACGCCAGACGCCTGTGCCTGAGACTGTCCAGTGCCGAGTCATCACACTCGACACCAACCAGGGCAAGGGCCACGCCGTCAAGACCGGGATACTCGCATCCACAGGTCAGGCCATACTCTTTGCAGACAGCGGCTGCTGCATCCCCTATGGCCAGGCAAAAATCGGCCTGAATCTGATCCAGGAACAACACTGTGCTGTGGCCCTTGGATCGCGAAGACACCCCAAGAGCATTATCCACAGGGACCAATCACTGAGACGCCGTGTGTACTCTCGCGCCTTTCGCCTCGTTTTGAACTGTCTGTTTCCCTCGCTCAGACCTCTGCATGACACGCAGTGCGGCTTCAAGGTCTTTGACGGCCCCGTCGCCAGACAACTCTTTGCAGAGGCCACGCTGGAAGGCTTCCTCTTTGACCTCGACATCATCCTCCTGGCGCAGAGCAAGGGACACAGAGTCTGCGAATTCCCCATTGAATGGACCTGCGACCCGGACTCCCGGCTCTCAGCCAACAGACATACTGCCGAAATCCTACGGGAGATCCGGGAGCTGTGGAGGAAGTACAAGAAGAAAAGGCTGAAGGCTGAGGGATGAGGGGTGAAAGCTGAAACCTGAAGACTGAGAACGGAGGACAGAAGGAAGTGTTAGGTGACGCTGAAAGCGGTCACTCCATGGGTTGTCATTGCCATGAAAACTATCCGGTCACCTCTTGACATGACCACTTTAATTGACTATATTTTAAGGGTTCGGTTTTGTCCTTAGGCTTAGGAGATCATCCAATGGACAGCATGGGAATCAGTGAATTTAAGGCACATGCCCTGAAAATCCTCGACCTTATTGCCAAGTCGCATCAGAGCCTGATCATCACGAAACGGGGCAAACCG
>JAIPFM010000148.1 GCA_021736645.1 Phycisphaerae bacterium
AGGTGAAGGATTCATTCCGGCAGGCACAGGCCAGGGCACCTATCAGGGGACACCGTATCAGTCGTGGCACTTAAAGAGTGAAAAGGCACGCACGAAACATCACATACTCATTGCCACGCACATCGAGCAGGCCAGGACTCTGAAGGCGTGGCATGAACACCTTGATGAAACGGTCACGAAAGCCAGTCAAAACCCTCAGGCCGCGTTTGACAAGACAGTCGCCTGGTGGCATGACTTCTGGGAACGCAGTCACATCTTTGTCCAACCGGACGCGCCCGATGCGGCCAATCCCGTGTGGCAGATGAGCCGCAACTACCAGTTGTTCAGGTATCAGCTCGGAGGCAATGCATTTGGCGAGTATCCCACCAAGTTCAATGGCGGCAATCTCATCTTCGACCCCGTGCTTGTGAACAAAAACGCGGCCTATGAACCGGATTGGAGACAGTGGGGCGGTGCCGTGCATACCGCACAGAATCAGCGGTTGTTGTACTGGCCCATGCTGAAGGCCGGAGACTTTGATGCGATTCTTCCTCAGTTTGAACTGTACCGCAAGGGCCTGCCTGGCGCGACTGCCAGGGTGAAGACACATTTCGGTCACAATGGGGCCGTGTTTCCTGAATACATGAGTGCCCCGGGCATTGTGTTTGGTGCGGGCTGGGGATGGGAAGGCGACGGGCATCGTGCACGTGGTGAAGAGATTCCGTTCGGGGACCCGCGTGCCACAGGGGCGCTGGGGTACAAGACGTTTGCGGAAGAGGGGGTCATGGCCAATCAGTCCTGCGCGTACCACTGGGAATCGCAGGTGGAACATGCGTACATGATCCTGGAATACCACCGGTTTTCAGGCAGGGACATTTCTCAGTACATGCCCTTTGTCAAGGCAGCCGTCATCTTTTTCGACGAACATTACCAGCTGCGTCAGAAAATGCGCACAGGTGAGCCTCTCGATGAAAAGGGCAAGCTGGTCATCTATCCGTCCACGTCCTGCGAATCGTACCGCGGTGCCAAGAATCCCAGTGACCTGCTTGCCGGGCTGCGCGCCTGTGTGACGAGCCTGCTGGCATTGGAAGAGACCTATGTGTCTTTGGAAGAGAAGGCCTATTATCGCGCATTCCTGAATCGAATTCCGGACTATGCCTTTGAAGAACAGGGCGGCAGGAGAGTCATGAAACCTGCTGAGACGTGGTTGAAAGAGGCCAATCAGGAATTGCCGCAATTCTATCCGCTGTTCCCCTTCAATCAGTTTCGGCTGGGAGATTCCGAGATCGAGACATTCAAGAACACCTATGCCCTGGCCCCTGCCTTTCGAAAGGGCGTCATTCAGAGCTGGCACCAGGACGGGATCTTCTTTGCACGCATGGGCATGACCGAGCAGGCCGCGGACTACAACACCAGAAAACTGAAAGACAGTCCGCGACGTTATCCCACATTCTGGGGCCCGGGCCATGATTGGGTGCCTGATCACAACTGGGGAGGGTCAGGCATGATTGGCCTGCAGGAAATGCTCATGCAGACCATCGGAGATCAAATCCTGCTGTTTCCTGCGTGGCCCAAGGTGTGGGACGTGGATTTCAAACTGAATGCACCCAATAAAACCACGGTTGAGGGGACATTGAAAAACGGGAAGCTCACCGAACTCAGGGTGATTCCCGAAAGCAGACGCAAGGATATAATCATTGAACTTTAATGAAAACAGTTCCAGGCAAAGAGAGGGAAGATGCTGATCAAAGAATGCTCAAACCACAGTCACACGATAAGTCCCTTTAGTCGGGTTTTATCAGTCATGCGATGGATGGTTATAACGGCCTTATGTTTTGCAGCGTGCAGTTCGCTGCAGGCAGCAGTCAAGACACTGCCCATGCAAGGTGAGGTGTTTACAGTCCAGGATCGAACTGCATTTCTGATTCTTCCGAAACAGTTCAAGTCAGACGAACCCACGCCATGGATCTGGTATGCACCGACACTGAAAGGTCTTCCGGGTAAGGAGGAGAGGTGGATGTTCGAGCAGTTTCTGGACCATGGTATGGCCATTGCCGGCGTGGACGTGGGAGAGTCGTACGGCAGCCCGGCTGGCAGAGCTGTCTATACCTCCCTCTATCAGGAGCTTGTCGGCAAACGCGGTCTTGCGAAAAAGGCATGCCTGCTGGCGAGGAGCCGCGGTGGACTCATGTTGTACAACTGGGCCGCAGAGCATCCCGAGTCCGTGGCGTGCATAGCCGGCATCTACCCTGTCTGCAATCTCATGAGTTATCCCGGCCTGGACCGAGCCTGCAGTGCATACCGCATGACTGAAGCGGAGTTGGCGGCTCAGATTGCCGAACACAATCCGGTGGACCGTCTGGCTCCGTTGGCCAAGGCAAGGGTGCCCATCTTCCATATTCACGGAGACACTGACACGGTCGTTCCCCTGGACAAGAATTCGGCTCTTGTGAAGGCGCGATATGACAAACTCGGCGGCCACATGACACTCGAGGTCGTCAAGGGACAGGGCCACAATATGTGGTCAGGCTGGTTTCACAGTCAAGACCTCGTGGACTTTGTGATCGCCAATTCAAGAGAAGGTCACGCCGACCCACTCAGCAGTACTTCTGTGACTGATCTGAGATGCGAGTATCTGGCCAATCTGGAGAAGCGTGCGCTGTTCGTGACCTATGACGTGTCCGGTCAGCTCCAGCGAAAACCTGGGCCTGTGCCGTGTTCCTGGTGGAGTCTGGCGTGTATGATTTTACCAGTTCATCCGTGCCAGTCGTCAAGTGACATCATAAAGACTAAATTTGGAAATTGAAGATGTATGGAGTAACACATCAGATGAAAGACAAGACAATGATTAAGACACTGAGTATTGTTTTTTTGGGTTTTCTGTTCACCATGACAGCCGGACTCTGTACGGGCGAAGAGGGTGGTACGCCGGGCCCTTCCCCTCGCATTGTGAACATCGTCAATTTCATTCGGCAGTGCGAGCCTCGCATTGACTGGATCACCGAGGAGGTGCTGTACGAGACCGTGGTTGAGCAGGTCAAGATCATGAAACAGTATCAACTGAAAGGAACATTTCTTCTGCAGTATGATGCACTCATGGATGTCCGGTACCAGACATTGCTCAAGGCATTGCCCACGGACATGTTCGAGATCGGCGCCTGGTGGGAGATTCCGCAGCCCCTGGTGGAAAACAGCGGGTACACCTGGCGCGGACGCTATCCGTGGGATTGGCATGCGGATGTGGGATTTGCCACAGGGTACTCGCCAGAGGAGCGAGAAAAACTGGCAGATACCTATATGGCCGACTTCAAGAAGATCTTCGGCACCTATCCCAAATCAGTGGGGTCCTGGTTTATTGACGCGCACACCCTGCAGTACATGTTTGATCGCTACGGTATTGTGGCCTCATGCAACTGCAAGGACCAGATCGGGACTGACGGCTATACCATGTGGGGCGGGTATTGGAATCAGGCGTACTACCCCAGCAAGAAGAATGCCTACATGCCTGCCCAGCATGCGGAGAACCAGATCCCTGTACCCATATTCAGGATGCTGGGCAGTGATCCCATTCATCAGTATGACAAGGGACTGGGAGGCAGTGTGCAGAGTGTGGTCTCCCTGGAACCCGTGTACAGAGGCGGCGGGGGCAATGCGGACTGGTGCCAATGGTATTTCGACGCTTTTGTGGACGGCGCGGCCATGGCCTATGCCTATACACAAACCGGACAGGAGAATTCATTTGCCTGGCGGCGCATGGGCCCGGGATTCAACATCCAGATGCCCATGATCGCACACCTGCAGCAAGAGGGAAAGGTCACGGTAAAGACCCTGGGTGACACGGGCCAGTGGTTCAAGGATCACTACAGCGTGACGCCCTCGACCTCGGTGACCGTCTTGAAAGACCATTCGGACAAGGACCAGAAGACCGTGTGGTTTAACTCACGGTTCTACCGAGCGAATCTCCTGTGGGATCAGGGGACTCTGCGATTCAGGGACATCCATCTCTTTGACGAGGCCATGGCCTCCGACTACCTCACCCAAAGAGGCACGTCTACCCAGTGTGAATATGATACACTGCCTTTTGTGGACGGGTTTCGGTGGAGTTCCCTGCAGACCGTGGCAGGCCTCAGGTTCAGATCTGTCACAGGAGCGGAGATCAAGGGCGGCGATCCGATTGTCGATGATCGCACGGCCGGCGAACTGACCGTGCGCTGGCCTGTGGATTCACCTGAGGGCGCCCTGGTCATCACATTCAATGAAACCTCTGTGAGCATGACTGCCGAGGGCGGGGCAACAGATCGCTGGTATTGCGAACTGTCCAGTGATGTGAAGGCGGATCTGCCCTTCCAGCACATAGAGCGTCAAAAGGTCGCATGCATGTACAAGAACATGCCGTATACTGTATCGGCCTTACAGGGGACGTGCACACGAGTGCCCGGCTCTGCGCTGCGGATCATGCCGGAGGAGAATCGTATTGTTTTGGATTGTTCAGTCAGGGGCAGGTAAACGGGTCCAGGTCTTCCCGTGCCATGAAATCCGGCTAAAGGGAATCTCTCGGCCGACCATGGAGTTTCCGAAAGGCTTGAGGGGAGATTTGCGTTTCCTGACGTAGAAAACGGGACACATGGGTGATATTGGAGAATCCCATTTCTGTGGCGATCTGTGAGATACTCAGGTCTGTTTCCGTGAGCATGCGCTTGAGCCTGTCCACACGGACGCCACGAATCTCGTCATGGATGGATCGCCCCATTTCTTTGTCGAACTTGCGATACAGGTGACGACGTGACATGGAGAGTTCATTGGCCACATCAGTGACCTGAATGGGTTTCATGGCATGCGTGCGAATGAAATGCAGGGCCTTTGCCACATCAGGGTCCTGGATGGCCTGGCTGCCTGATGACTGCCTGGTCACCACACCGGCAGGCTTGTTGTGAATGATTTCGCTGGCAGGTGTTTGGCCCTGCATGAGGCGATCGAGAAGTTCCGCGGCCTGAAAGCCGGCATTCTCAGGATTGAGGATCACAGATGAAAGCGGTGGATTGGTGAGTGAGCAGATGAGTTCATCATTGTCTACGCCAATCACAGCCACTTCCTCTGGCACACGCACCCCTGAAATGACGCAGGTGTCAATCACGTTCTGGCCGCGCAGGTCATTACAGCACATGACGCCCACGGGTTTGGGCAGGGCCTTCAGCCACCGGGCCAGTACAGGCTGCTCATTTCCCCACGCACGCATCTTTTGCCTTTTGGGCGGCTCGTAAATATGGGTTTTGAACCCGGCCTCGGCAATGTGCTGTTCAAAGCTCTCTTCCCGATTTTTAGACCATGACACGTCGGGAATTCCGCAAAAGGCAAAATTCGAGAATCCCCGATCCAGCAGGTGGTCTGCTGCCAATCTACCGATCATTTCATGGTCTGTCAGGATGGCGGGGAAATTCAGTATGGCATTGGGACTCACAATGGTAGGCACACCCATGTGTAATATGTACTCATATCGTTGAGGTTCGCGTGCAATGATGCCATGGGCTCCCCACTCAGTCAAACAGGACTGCATTTTCTTCCATCCACCGGGATTTTGATAGAACGGGGGTTCGCGATAGAACAGCCAGGGACCATACACATTGGCATAACGCGCAATGCCCTGGAGAAGTTTACGACCATAATGGTGTGAGGTTTCGATGAGTAGTATGACTCTGGGCACATCGGGCATATGTCAGTTCTCGGTTCACTGCTGTCCAACCATTCAGCCAGAAGATCAAGGCCTGTTCACTATACTCGTGGTTTATGCCCATGTATAGGCCGCATTTCAGTTTTTTGAGACATGGCCTCCCACGTCTTGTATTAAATGGGCCATGTGTCTCAAAATCAGGGTTTATCAAAGAGGAAGATGTGATCAGAGTCTAGCATAACCCGACTCAAGCCATTCAGAACGCTACCGGAAGTTATGTCGGGTATGTCTCAAAATGGCGATAGTTTGGCACAAAATGGTCTTTAGATCCTCGATTAAACAGAAGATACTAAATGGTTAGCATTGTGGCCAACGTGAGCGGTATATTCTAGGGTGCTTTGCTGTATAATGGAGATACCTAACAGCCCTATTCGAGGAGGACTTTTTTGTGTCTGAGGGCAATCAGGAAGGAGATTAATCATGTGTAAGAAGTTGGTGTATCTCATTGTTGTTTTGGGGCTGTTCTGTCTCGTCAGTTCGGCCGGTGCACAGGGAGACAAGGGCGAGATCCTGTTCGAGTATTGGGAGGGCATAGGCGGTACCCTGGACAGTCTGTATAATAGCGACACCTGGCCGAATCAGCCGGATACGTGGGAGTACCGGCCCAGTCTGGAGGGCAAGACCGACTGGGCTGAGACGTACTCGACGCGTGTTCGGGGATTTGTGTACCCGCCGCAGACTGGGACATATTCCTTCTGGATCGCCAGCGATGACGGCAGTGAACTGTGGCTGAGCCAGGGCGAAGATCCTGGCAGTGCAGCCCAAATCGCCAGTGTGCCCGAGTGGACAACCCCGCAGGAGTGGACCAAGTTTCCGTCGCAGCAGTCCCATGCCATTTATCTCGAAGCGGGCAAGCGATACTATATCGAGGCCAGGCACGTGGAAGGCGGAGGTGGAGACAACCTGGCTGTGGCCTGGGCCGGTCCCGGTATTGGTCCTGATCCTGTGGTAATCTCAGGTACGTATCTCTCGCCCTGGGTTCGCCTGAATCCCCTGTCTCCAAGTCCTGAAAATGGCGCTCTGGATGTCAAACCCACCAATCGCCTGCTCAAGTGGTCCCCCGGACAAGACCATACGGCCGGGTACTGGGACGTGTATCTGGGGACCGATCCGGAAGATCTGCAACTGGTGGCTGACAACAAACCATTTGCATCCAAACTGTATGTGCATGCAGCAGGATTTGAACCGGGTCAGACCTATTACTGGCGTGTGGATCCGGTGGCAACTGACAAGACCGCCATATCTCAAGGTGATCTGTGGTCGTTCTATGTCTTGCCCGAAACTGCCGGCAGCCCCAATCCTGTGGACTGGGCCAAGAATAAATTGACGGATATCGAACTCAATTGGCGTGCCGGTGCCAATGGCGATTTCCATCACGTGTACTTTGGCACAGACAGAGACGCTGTGGAAAATGCAGACAAGAATTCGCCCGAGTATCAGGGACGGACCGTTGGCACGACCACGACGTTCAGCCCCGGTGAACTCCAGAGGGGTACGACTTACTACTGGCGTGTGGATGAGGCCAAGGCCACGGGCACTGAATGGCAGGGGGCCGTTTGGACATTCAGCACGCTGCCTGTGCTGCCCATTCTCGACCCGGATCTCCTGGGCTGGTGGAAACTCGATGAGGGAAGCGGCAACACGGCCATTGACTGGTCAGGGCACGAAAACCATGGAGAGATCCTCAATCTTGACGGAGGCCTGGGCGCCGACGGTGCGGCCTGGGTGGACGATTCTGACAAGGGAACGGTCCTGACCTTCAACGGCAACGATGAGACTGGGGCCCTGGTCAAGGCCGGGAAAATCCCTGCCATCGGCGTCAATGACGACTTCACCTGGGCGTTCTGGGCCAGGCAGGAGGGGGACGGGACCGGCGAATATGAGACCATCCTGGGCAATCGTGACGTGGGTGTGAGCCATCCCCGATTCATCATGTTTACACCGACCAGGTTTGAGTACTTCGTGAATACAGGGGAGTATGTCATTAACCATGCGGTCGTTGAGGGACTCGATTATCCTGACTTGCAGGAGGGTGTGTGGACACATCACGCGATCATCAAACAGGGAACCACCCTGACCTATTATCGCAACGGAATCGAGACCAGCGGGTCGTATACGGATGTCGCGCAAGGCGAAAATGCGCTTTATATTGGTGGAGATCTTGTGAGCGGACGGTGGTCCGGATCCATGTACAATGTCAGAATCTACAAGCGTGCCCTGTCCGTGGAGGAATTGGAGAAAGCCATGAGGCGCGATCCTGCACAGGCCTGGGATCCCACGCCAGTGCACAGGCGCATTGGAGATATCGTAGAGATTTCCAGACTGACCTGGGAGCCCGGTGACAAGGCGATCGAGCATGATGTGTACTTTGGTCAGGATGCCCAGGCCGTTGCCCAGGCGACCCCGGAGACAACAGAACTGTATAGAGGCCGTCAGAGCGGCACTGAGTATACGCCGGACGATTTGCAGATGGGGCAGACCTACTACTGGCGTATTGACCAGATCAGTAGCGATCAGAGCGTCTCAGAAGGCTACGTATGGTGTTTCACAGTGGCTGCCTATCTGATCGTGGACGACTTCGAGCGCTACACGAACGAGTCGCCTGACAGGGTCTTCCAGACGTGGGTGGACGGTTTGGGCTTCTCAGCCGACGATTACTACCCAAACGGCAATTCCGGCAACGGTTCCGGCGCACTGGTCGGGCACGATATCTGGACCGGCGGGTCTCCGACGATCATGGAGACCGACAACGTCTTTGCCGGCGTCCAGGCCATGCCGATCTATTACAGCAACACCGCTGGCTCCGGGCGCTCCGAGGTCATTCGCACGTTCACACCTGGAGAGAATTGGACGGCCGGGGATGTCACCACACTGGTGGTTCACTGGCGCGGTGAGCCCGGCAACACGGGTCAATTGTACTGTACAATCAACGGCAGCGAGGTGGGCCACACCGGAGATCCGGCCGACATCGGGAGCGGCACGTGGCAGGCATGGAACATTGACCTGGCCTCTTTGGGTGTCAATCTGACGAACATCACGACAATGACCCTCGGTGTGGAAGCCGGCGAGTCAGGTGTCCTTTATATTGATGATATTCGCCTGTATCCGGATACCGTTGTGGATCCAGGCCAGTAAGCAGATGTTTTTAACCCCTTGAAGGAGGATTTATTATGAAGACTTTAGCTTTGGCATTCATGGCAATATTATTGTCAAGCGTCGCGCTGTCTCAACCCGTTGAGATATCCACGCCCGAGCAGCTCCAGGCCGTCAACGCTGACGAGGCCAGCCTGGCAGGTGAGTACATTATGGTCAATGACATCGATCTTGCCGGATACCCCTGGGAAGCCATCTTTGGCTTTGCAGGCACGTTTGACGGCAATGGACACATTGTCAAGAACCTGACCACGAACAACACCGCAAACAGAGCGGGCGGTCTGTTCGGCAAGACATTGGCGGGAAGTTTGGTCAAGAACGTGGGTGTGGTTGACTGCAATATCACCTCTGGATGGTATTCATCCGCTATGGTTGGCGATTGTTTTGGCGACGTCGTCAATTGTTTTGCCGAGGGTGGAACAGTGACATCAATCAGTACCGGTGACGTCGGCAATATAGGATCATTCACTGGTTTGGTGCGACCTTCCGGCTCAGTGACCAACTGCTATTCGACTGCGGATGTGACCTTTGGTGACGCCGAATGGGCCAATCAAGGTGGATTTGTCGGTCACGTGGCCGGTCCGATCACGAATTGTTACTTTGCCGGCACTGTGACTGTGGCTGGCGATGAGGGCCTGGGAGGCGGTTTTCATGGCAACGGTGTTGGCGTGCTCACCAGCATCTACTATAACGTGGATGTAAGCGGTATCACAGCCCTGGATTCTGCAGGAAGCAGCTCCAACGGCGCACGCATCACGGACGACATGACACAGGCGTCCAACTATGTGGACTGGGATTTTGCAGGTGTATGGTCCATTGAGGAAGGTCAGGACTATCCGAAGCTGCGACTGTTCCAGGCGCCCAATCCTGAAGCGACCGGACCGCTGCCTGCAGACAGCAGTATCATAGGAGATACTTTTGCCCAGTTGACCTGGACTGCGGGTGCAGGCGCAGACACCAGCCATGTATATGTCAGCGACGATGTGGATGCCGTGGCTCAGGGTATGGTGGAGCCGGTTGAAACCGCAGAGACCTCGCTGGTCGTGGGTGTGGCAGATGCCCCCTTGGCCTCGGGACTGGTTCCCGGTACGACCTATTATTGGCGCGTAGATTCTGTCGATGGTGACGCGATCCTCATCGGTGACGTGTGGAGTTTTTCTGTGGCACCGGTCACGGCCTATGGTCCGTCTCCGGCGGAAGGGGCCTACATCATGGATCCCAACGTGGTTCTGACCTGGCATGCCGGTTTGGGCGCGATCGTGCACTATGTCACGGTGGGTGAGAATTTGGACGAAGTTGAGACGGCTGAACTCGGCCTCGGCACGGAAGTGGCTGAGACAATCCTGGATCTGGGCCCCCAAGCGCCGGGTAAGATCATCTACTGGCGTGTGGACGAACTCAACGGCGACACCGGTGAGTTTATTCAGGGATCCGTCTGGAGTTTTGCCACAGCAGTATCAGTGGTCGACGATTTTGAAGCGTACAAGGAAGACGACCCCAACACAATTTCCATTTTTAACGCATGGGTGGACGGCTACGATGTGACACTTGGCAACGGCACGGGCGCGGTCGTGACCAATGACACCAAGCCCTATGCCGAGCAGATTGTCGTACACAGCGGGGCTCAGGCCATGCCGTTCTCCTTTGACAACAGTGGACAGACGGCTGTGGGTGAGCGTGCCCTCTACTCGGAGACATCCCATACATTTACACCGGCAGTGGATTGGTCCGGTGACACGGCGCTGGGACTTTGGGTTCGCGGCCGAAGTCAGAATGCTGCAGAAACGCTGTCCGTCGTAATCACAGATGCTTCGGGCAACAGCGCAGCCATCGAGAATGAAAATGCCGTTCAGTCCCGCACGTGGACGGAATGGGTGATCTCGCTCAGCGCGCTGGAAGGCGTGAACCTGAGTCAGGTCAAGACCCTGGCCATTCGTATCGGTGATACGGCTGCGGCAGAGGCTGGCAGCAAGGGCAAGATCAACATCGATGACATCGCCCTCTATCCTCAGCAATTGACCCCTTCTATCGCGGTCTCGATCGCCGTGCCCAACGGTGATTTCGAGATGATCTACAAGCCGGGTTCGGATTCCGTCACCGCAGATCTTGGCGAGGGGTGGACCCAGGGCGTTGGACTGGACATGCCGATGGACAGCGGAATCGCGGCCTTTTCGGATGGTACCACAGGTGACGTGGTCGACATCCCCGGATGGATTGGGGCCGACGTGCAGGGGTGGATTGATGCTGGGGGCACCTACGGTCGCGACATGACCACTGGAAACCACCAGGGTTCAGTCACGCGTCAAAGTGATACACCGGATGGTCTCTATTATTACCTGTCCAACGGGGGGGGCTGGGGCAATTCGGCAGGCGGACTGATCGTGTCCGAGGCGCCTCTGGCTACGGTGGAGGACGGTCTAAGTTATACCGTTTCCATGCTTGCCAACGGCGGGGCGACTCCCGTGGTACTCGAACTGCTGGCCGACGGCGCGGCACTGACACCCAGTGACTCGGTGGATCCGGTATTGAGTGATAACTGGCAGACGTTCTCCAGGACGTATGATGCAGCCAGTCTTGCAGGCCATGCCGGCGCATCTCTGACCATTCGCCTGGGCGTCGGTCGCGGGGCCAGCGGCAGCCAGTCCCACTTCGATGCCGTCTCGCTTGTCTCCTTCTAATCAATGGAGGGATGCCTGGGTGTATAGCCCGAAAAGCATTAGAATAATCTCTATTAAGGAGAACTACCGTGTGCAAGAAGAAGACTTCAAGAACCAGAAGCGTGTTGATCCGCGCGGTTGTGGGGATGGCAATCCTCCTCACAATCCCACTTCAGGTCAGCGCCGCTGAACTGACTTACGTAGAGACAGTTCAAGTCTCAGAGAATGAAAGTGTGTTCAATGTCTCGGTTTTTCCCGGCAAAGCGGGGTATAGCAATGACACGGTTTCAGGGGTGTTCGGCGATGGCACTGTCGTGGACTATCGCTTCTTCACGGCAGACCCTGATACTGTCTGGTCCTGGATCGACGGTGGGGAGGGCCGAGTGGCGGACATTACGAGCCCACCGGCAGAGCATGTGGCGGGGCCTGTCAATAATAGCCAGAATTGGCCTGATGTCTGGATCGCAAGTGATCCGGACATTGATCCTGCTGACTTCACCACCAATACACAGGCCGGCGCTCAGAACATCACAGGGACAATCAATATCTCCGGGTTGGGCACCGGTGTGCTGTACTTCATCCACGGCACCTACTTTAATTCCTTTGCTCTGACCCTGACCATGAGCGGGCCCGGCCAGCCGGACGTTCAGGCCGAATATGCGGAAGATCCCCCGGACACGGTTAACTTGGGCTGGGTCACAAGCTTTACCTTTTCCAAGGCGGGTGCCTATAGCACAATTACCTATACCTATACCAATACGGACATAGATGGATCTCGCGCGAGATTCATGGGCGTGATCGTGGATGGCGGTGATCCTACAAGGGCCCAAGACCCCGCCCCGACTCACGAACAGACCGATGTATCGCGTGATACCGGTCTGAGCTGGAGCCCCGGTATGTTTGCAGCCCAGCACAATGTGTATGTGGGTGACACGTACGAAGGTGTTGACACAGCCACGGTCCCCACCGTGTCAGGCCTGGATGTCAATTCATTTGACCCGGGTCGGTTGGCGTTTGGCACGACCTATTACTGGCGTGTGGATGAAGTCAATGGCACGCCGGACAAGACCGTGTACAAGGGCAATGTCTGGAGCTTTGAGGTGGAGCCCTATGCCATTGCGATTCCTGTGGACGCCAGCAAGGCCACGGCCTCGAGTTTCACTGGCAACAACACACCTGACATGACCGTGAATGGGTCGGGCCTTGACGGCGGCACGCATTCGGAGGACAGCGACACCATGTGGCTCAGTACACCGGGTGACGCGTCGCCCTGGCTGATGGTCGAATTCGACCAGGTTCAGAAACTCGATCATATGCTGATCTGGAATTCCAACAGCAAATCCGAGGTCTTCATTGGCTGGGGCATCAAGGACGTGAACATCGAAACCTCTCTGGATGGCGTGGCGTGGACGGCCCTTGCCCAACCCAGCGAAATCAGTAAGGCCCCGGGTCAGCCCGGCTATGATACGCCTGATGTGGTGGACCTGGGTCTGGCTCAGGCCAGGTATGTCAGACTCAATATCCTGAGCAACTGGGGCGGCTTCCTCAAGCAGTACGGCGTGTCTGAAGTGCAGTTCTACGGCCTTCCTGTGTATGCACGCACACCCAATCCAGCCTCCGGTGCTGCGGATGTGCTGCCGGATTCGGTGGTCACATGGCGTGCGGGGCGAGAGGCCGCTCAGCACACGGTCTATTTGAGCACGGATGCAGAGGCCGTGGCCAATGGGTCGGCCGACTCTGTCACACCCGGCACCAACAGTGTCGCCCTTGACTCGTTTGGTGTGGCGTTGGGTGAGACCTATTACTGGCGTGTGGATGAGGTCAACGAGGCAGAGACCCTGTCGACCTGGCAGGGCCCTGTGTGGGACTTCTCCATTGTGCCTTCCGTGACCATCGACGATTTCGAGCGCTACACCAACAAGTCACCGAATCGTCCGTTCCAGACCTGGCTCGATGGCTTTGGTTATTCTGCAGATGATTTCTTCCCGGTTGATTACCCCGGCAACGGTACCGGTGCCGGTATTGGCCATGACATCTGGAGCCCGGGCAGTCCCTACTTTGACGGCTCGATCATGGAAACCGACAGAACCATTGCCAGCAGTGAACAATCCATGCCGCTCTACTACAACAACACAGGGGGCACCGCCTCAGAGACGCAGCGCACGTTCGCTGCACCCCAGGATTGGACCGTGGGCGGGGCCCAGTTGCTGAGCATCGCATTCTTTGGCGAGGCCGAGAACACGGGCACCCTGTATGCCAGGATCAACGGCACCAAGGTGACCTATGCACTGGAACCCGCACACATCGCGGCACAGACCTGGAAGACCTGGAACATCGACCTGTCTGTCCTGGGAATCAACCTGCAGAGTGTCACCACCCTGGCGATCGGTGTGGAGGGCAGCGGGGCGTCGGGCATGCTCCTGATCGATGACATTGTCCTGCGCAAAAAACCGGCCGGACCTGCAGAGACCATATCCCTGGTCAATGACTTCGACTCGCTGCCTGTGGGGTCGAGCATGGACGGTGTGCCCGGTTGGGAAGGCTGGTTCGGGGACGCCCAATGGGCCGGCAACATTACGGACACCGTGGCCTACAGCGGGACCCATGCTTTGGAGATCAAGGGCACGCGTGACGATGTGGTACCGCACTGGCCGATGGTGGAGCACGGTGTGTATGAGGCAACCGTCATGCAGTACGTGCCAACCGGCACGGACGGACTCATGTATTTCGGTCCCCTGAGTTCCTACGGCGCGTCCTGGGACGACACCGCCTGGCTGGGCACACTGCTGAGCAACTGTACCACGGGATTCGTGTATGTCGATGAACTGGACGCCGGGACCCGTACGCAGGCCCCTCTGCTCCGGGATCAGTGGGTGCCGTTGAAAATCGTCATGAATTTCGACGCCAATGCCTGTGACTTCTACTACGGCGACACGCTGCTCGGCTCGCTCGAGTGCCCCAGTGCCATGGGCTTTGACATCTGGCCGGACGACGATGTGGATGTTCTCTACTATGACGACTTCAGTTTCCAGGCCCAGTAATCAGCGCCCTGGAGTGTAAAGCCATGTCGGGCTTGAGCGCGTGTGACACGTGCTCAAGCCCTTTTTTATGCGCCAGTGAGTTCTGATCCTGAATTTCCGGTTGATAGTCCCTGGAGATTCTCATAGAATCCAGATTCGATCGACATCCGAAAGCCTTCTTCAGGCATCGGAATTGACCGTGATCGAGTTTTAGAGTTGGACAAGCCAGCATCGCTTGTCTCATTGGCCATCCCATTGAAAACACGGAGTTTTACCATGAAACACAAGATTATCCTGCGATGCCTGATCATGTCCATTCTGTTTGCTGCATTCTTGTGTCATGCGGAGCCGGTTGTCACTGTTCAGGAGACAGTCTATCCCGGGGCAGATGAACGAACACCCTCCTATTCGCAGTATTTTTCATGGATCAACAACACCAACGAGGGCAGCACCGAAGCGCAGACCCTGGCCAATCTGGACTTCTTCAAGTGGCTGCACGATGAGTACGGCATGGTACTGGACATCTATGTGATCAGCGCCGGCGCCATAGACAAGGCAGGCCGATACGGCAAGATGGATTCTGAGGCCTTTCGCCGTCAGTTCCCCAATGGATTTGGGCCCCTCTATGAAAAGGCCAAG
>JAIPFM010000149.1 GCA_021736645.1 Phycisphaerae bacterium
CATCGGCTCGTACCTCAAGGGCGAGAGCCCCTTCAACAAGATGAAACTGCCTGGCCCGCCCAAGGCCGATGTCCTGGTGTACAACACCAACCAGTGTCGTGACGTCAAGGACTGGTTTCAGTTCTATGCACGCGAATGGGACGTGCCGTGCATCGGCGTGCACACACCGCGTGCCATTGGAGAAGTGGACGAAACGATCACCACGGCGGTGGCCAAGCAAATCGAGGCCCTGGTGCCCACATTGGAGGACATCATCGGCAGCAAACTGGATCCTGCCAAACTCAAGGAAGTGATCACCCTGTCCAGGAAGTGTACCGAGCTGTGGAAGGCGATTCTGGCCACCGCCGCGCATGCCCCTGCCCCCATCACCTTCTTTGACGACACGATCCAGATGGGACCGGCCGTGGTCCTGCGCGGAACCCAGGCGGCTATAGACTACTACGAGATCCTGCTGGCCGAGTTAAAACAGCGTATCGCCGAGGGTGTCGGTGCCATTGAGGACGAGACCCATCGCATCTACTGGGAGGGCATGCCGATCTGGGGCAAGCTCAAAAGCCTGGCCATGCAGTTCGTCGAACTGAAAACCGCCGTGGTGGCCTCGACCTACTGCAACAGCTGGATCTTCGAGGCCCTGGACCCGGACAAACCGTTCGAGAGCATGGCCAGGGCCTACAGTGAATTGTTTATCTGCCGCAGTGACGAGCCCAAGGAGGCCTACATGGAGCGCATGATCGACACGTTCAAGGTGGACGGCGTACTCTATCACAATGCCAAGACCTGCCCGAACAACTCGAACAGCCGGTATGACATGCCCCAGCGCCTGCAGACCAAGACAGGAAAGCCCTTTGTGATCATCGATGGGGACTTGAATGATCTGCGTCTCTATTCCGAAGAGCAGACGCGCACCAATATCGAGGCCTTCATAGAACAACTGTCGCAGGGCTAAGGACCCACTCAAGAATAGCTTCACATTATGACGTCGAATTGTATCACATCTTCGAGCGATCTTCATTCGCGAATGCCGCGACGTAGAATAACTACGCCTATGTTTTCGCTCAATCAGATCACTCAAATCTGTAACACACTTCACCCTCAGAATTGCAACGTTATTCTTGAGCGAGTCATAAGGAATTGGCATCATGGCGTACTGCGGGATTGATATAGGGGCCTCGACGGCCAAGCTCGTTGTCATTGACGAGACAGGCAACATCCTGGGCAAGGCCATAGGCCGGTCAGGGATTGACTATGCCAAAACCGCCGAGGCACTGCTCACAGACGTGTGTGCTGCAGAGTCCCTCGACCGCTCGCAGATGGCGCGATCACTGTCCACCGGGTATGGCAGGGACAACGTGCCCTGGGCCCATGCAAAGATGACGGAGATCGCCTGTCACGGCAAGGGTGCCTACTTTCATTTCCGAAAGTGCATCACAGTGATCGACATCGGGGCCCAGGACAGCAAGATCATTCACCTGGACGAAGCCGGCAAGAGAACGAGCTTCAAGATGAACCGTAAATGTGCGGCTGGCACCGGTGCATTCATCGAAGAGATCGCCCATAGACTGGCCCTGGACATCTCCGAGCTCAATGCCCTGGCGGAAAGCTCCACAAAGGACGTATCGCTCGGAAGCTATTGTACGGTCTTCGCTGCCACGGAAGTACTCGAGAAGATTCGGGCAGGCGTGGACGTGGCCGACATTGTGCGAGGGGCGTTCAATTCCGTGGTCAAGCGCATCGCGGAGATGGATCGGATAGACGGTCTGCTCGTGGCCACGGGCGGCGTGGTCGCGCACAACCCCTTTCTGGCCCAATTGATCGGCCAGTCATTCGACACCGAGGCCCAGATTGTGCCGGACGCCCAGTACACCGGGGCATTCGGCGCGGCCCTCTATGCGGCTGAACAGGCCCAGGCTCAAAACGCTTAAATGACTTTACTAAGGGACATACAGATGTTGATAAAGAACCCACCTGTTGACATTGCCGACGGCCTCATGATGCTCGGCACGAATGAGTATCCTATCTATCTGGTCACAAGCCAGGACCAGGGCACGATATTTGAAGGCGGCATTGGCGCTGACGGACCCGTGGTCGCAGAACAGGTCGCTGACCTCGGTATCGCCGCAGACAGGGTCAATCAGATTGTCATCTCGCACGCGCACCCCGACCATGTCATGGCAGTGCCTGCGTTTCGAAGCCTGTTCACCCACGCGACGGTCTGCGCGTCAGAGGCGGCTGCCGGAACCCTGTTGGTGGAAAAGGCCGTTGGTTTCTTTACCAAGATTGACGGTATGCTCACAGAAGCGCTCATCAAGGCCGGCTCGATTCAAGAGCGGCATCGCCCACAACCTTTAAGTGAATTGCGTATCCCTGTTGATCGGACGCTTGCTGAAGGTGATACAGTGACAGTGGGAAAGATGAAATTCAATTGTCTTGCCACACCAGGTCACAGCGACGACAGCCTGAGCTTTCACGAGCCCACCAGGGGCATCCTGATCATAGGCGATGCCACGGGCTACTACCTCCCTGAACCAGACTACTTCTGGCCCAACTACTTCAGTGACTACGGGGCTTATCTCGAGTCAATCAAACGACTGGCGGCACTCAATGCAAACGTGGTGTGTCTTGGCCACAACGCCGTGATCAAGGGCGTCGAGACAGTCAGCGCCTTCTTCGACGCTGCCATAGCCGCAACCCAAGACTGGCATGCCCGAATCCTGCAGGCCGCTGGGGACCCGGGGAAGGACACCGGCATGATTGCCGCAGATCTCGGCGCAGAGGTCTATGAAAAGACACAACTCCTCAACCTGCAGTTCTTCGAGAAAAACTGCGAACTGCTGACAAAACAATCCGTCAAATATGCAGATAAGACATAGGGGCAGGTCCCTCAGGCTGCGTCACAGTGCCCAATTCGGAGTGTTTGTATTTTTCTGAATACTGACTACTGAACACTGAATACCACAGGGCTTTTTGCAAAAGTCCTGTTACTGTATCTGGGCGATGAAGTCGGACATGAGTGCCAATGTAATCGGTTGTGCTTCCAGGTGTGGAGCATGCCCGCAGTTCTCAACCATCTTGAACTGGGCATGCCCTGAAGATTTGGAGACGATGGCGTTGACTTGATCTATGGAGCCGTACAGATCATTAACGCCTTGAATGGCCAACAGCGGCACCTCAATACTGGGCAAAAGATATTCAATGTTCCAGTGTTTGAACCAGTCCGTCAGCCATGTGGAAGACCATGCCTTGAAAATCGTTTCGGTCTTGTCTCCGTGATATTTAAACAGCCCTTTCAGTCTCCCCTTGTCCCATGCTTCATCAGCACTTCGGATTCTGGCAATGGTTTCAGGCTCCACAAAGACATGCGCGGCCACAGTGATGATGCCTTTCAGGAGAGCAGGACGCTCCGCACCGTAGATCAGGCTGATACTCCCGCCATCAGAATGACCAATCAAGATGAAGGGTCTGCCAGGCATGACCGTTTCCAGGAGCGTTGGAAGCTCTTTTAGAGCATAGTCATGCATGTAGTGCACCGTATGTGCATGGGTCAAAGGTGAGGATTTCCCGTAGCCCAGACGATCATAGACCAGTCCGGCACAGCCAGTGGTTTTACACAATAATTCCGAAAAGCCTTCCCACATGGCCTCGCATCCCAGACCCTCATGCAGGAAGACAAGACAGGGCCTGTCCAAGTCGCCCTGGATCAGGCTATAGTGCAGGTCGTAATTCTTATCGATATTCAGTGTTGGCAACTCCTACCCCTCGCCCTCTGCCATTTCACGGAGCCTGTACCGTTTGATCTTGCCGGTGGCGGTCTTGGGCAGTTCGTCCACAAAGACGATGGTGCGCGGATACTTGTGCGGCTGAGCCGTGGTCTTGACAAAGGTCTGCAGTTCCTTGACAAGTTCGTCAGACGCGGCGTTCTTGTCCTTGAGCACAATGTAGGCACGCGGTTTGATCAGGCCCGCCTTGTCCGGGACGCCCACGACACCACTTTCGAGCACGGCCTCATGGTTCGCCAGGATGGATTCCACGTCCGCGGGCCACACATACAAACCGCTGACCTTCATCATGTCGTCTGTCCTGCCGGCATACCAGAAGTAGCCGTCCTCGTCTTTGTGGAACTTGTCGTGTGTATTGATCCACTCGCCCTGGAATGTCTCTTTGGTCTGATCGTGCTTGTTCCAGTAGCTGTGAGCAATGCTCTCGCCCTTGATCAACAGGGCCCCCACTTCGCCGACACCAACCTCCTGGCCGTTCTCGTCGACGATCTTGGCTGCGTAGCCCGGGACAATCTGTCCTGTACTGCCCGGCTTGACATGACCGGGACGATTCGAGATGAAGATGTGCAGGATCTCCGTGGATCCGATACCGTCGTAGATCTCCACGCCGAATCGCTCGAGCCACCTGTCATACAGCGCCTTTGGCAGCGGCTCACCTGCCGAGACACACATGCGAACCTTGCCCAGGCTGGTGCGGCCCTCCTGTTCGGCCAGGTGTAGCAATCCGGCATAACTCGTGGGTACGCTATAGAACACCGTGGGCTGATATCGGTCGATCACGTCATACACGGTCTTGGGCGCGGGCCTGTCAGGCAGCAGCACCGTGGTGCCGCCGGTGCGAAGCGGAAAGTACAATCCATTGCCGAGTCCGTAGGCAAAGAACAGTTTGGCCACGGAGAAGGACACATCCGACTCGACCAGGCCGATGGTCTGCTGGGCGTACAGATCCGCCTCGACAATCATGTCGTGGTGCAGGTGGATCGTGCCCTTGGGAAACCCGGTGGTGCCAGAACTGTAGAGCCAGAATGCCGAGTCGTCCCGGCTGGTGTCCGCGGCTTCGAGTTCGTCAGATGCCGCGTCCATCAATGCCTTATAGGCTAAATCACTACCGGTCGGAGGCTCTCCCACCACAATGACTTGCTTGAGATATTTAAGCTGCTCGCGAACCGGCTCAATGCGTTCCAGCATACACGAGTGAATCACCAACACGCGCGAACGGCTGTCGTTGAGGAGGTATTCATAGTCAGCCGGCATCAACAGCGTGTTGGTCGGTATGGCCACGGCACCGATCTTCATGGCCCCAAAGAACGCATACACGCATTCTGGGCAGTCCGGCATGATGATGGCGACCCTTTCTTCCATGCGCACGCCCAATCCCAGCAGGACATTTCCCAAGCGATTGACGCCCTTGCTGAGGTCTCTGTAGGTGACTGTCACATCTCCGCAGAGGATGGCCGTCTTGTCGGCTCGGCCCTGCTCCAGGTGACTATCCACCAATACGGTGGCAGCGTTTAACCGCTCAGGAAGATCGACGGTACACATGGCATCTCCTTAGATAATTTGAATGTATACATCATAAAACAGTGGGTATACCTCGTCAATCAAAATGACCCAACTGCCTATCGCAAATAACCAACGAACGGAACGCTGAGTTGCGTGGGATCATTTCAGCAGACCGAATTTCGCCGCCGCGCACACCAGGGTCCCGACGCCCACGACACAAATACCGGCCAGCGCCAGTACGCGTGCCACGGTCCCGGGCCTGAACTTCTCATCCTTGATGAAGCGCGTGACACAGACGTAGTTCAGGCCGCAATAGAGCGGGGCAATGCAGAGGCTCAAAAAGGCCACGTCCAGTACGAGCGTCACCGGATTCTTCCCTTTGAGGGCCACCAGAGTCAGGAATGCGAAGGCCGCCGTACACAGGACAAAACTCCAATAGAGTCGAGTCCGCCATCGGGCCCTGATCTTCGGAAAGAGCGTCGACACCGTTTCTGCAAAGGATCGCGAGAAACCGTCCATCACGGCGTATACCGTGGAATACATGGCCGTGAAGGCAGCCACCATGAAAACGACATACATCCAGGGGCCAATGTTGTTCGTGTAGATCTTTGCCAGGGACTGGGCAAACTGTGCGCCGTCGATGGTGTCGTTCGTGCCATGCAGATACACACCGGCCAGCATAAGAAAGACACAGGCGACCACGAACGAAAGGCCGTATCCCACGCGCATATCCATGAGCGAGAATCGGAACAGTTCCCACCGCCGCTGGGAGCTTTCGGCCGAGGCGAGGTCACGATGCTTTTCCAGGGTCCAGAGAGAGTGCCAGATGGAGACGTCTATGCCTGTGGGCATCCAGCCCAGGATGCCTGCAATGATGGCGATGGAACCGGCCGGTACCGTGGGAATCACGAAGTGTCTGAAGGCACCTGGACCGGGACATGCCGGCACGAAGACGATGACAGTCACCAGAAAAAGGACTGTCATCATGACCTTGTTGAGGAAGTCCAGCCAGCCGTACCCGCCGAAGAGCAGAAAGAGCAGCACGGTTCCGATGACCAGGGCGATGTAGAAACCGGCAAAGGGCTCATGCCCAATGAATGTGGACAGCACGGCGGCGGCGATGCCGACCACGGCCGCGAGTACGCCGATCCCCTGAGTGACTGTCCCCACAAGAAGGATCCACAATGCCCACCCCCTGAGTCCCGGCATTCTGGCATAGCCTGCGATGAGTGATTCCCCGGTCGCTGCGGCGTAGCGCGGGCCGAACTCGAAGGCGTGATACTTAAAAAGATGGGTGAGAGGCACCAGCCAAAGCAGTTGAAACCCGAACTTCCAGCCGGCTCTGGGGGCCATCACCAGATGACTTGCCCCGATGGAGGTCGCCGCCAGAAGCAATCCGGGCCCCAATCTGTCAAAAAAAGAAACTGTCTTTCCGACAACCGAGTCACTCATAACATCATGCCATCAAATAATGTGTTTGCTTCAGACAAGGCTTTCCTTTCGCTGATCGGCATTCTGATAGGTAGGTTCGGCAAAATTATAACACGCCAGACAGGGTCGTCCACAAGAAATTGGGGACCCTGCCCGTCCTGCGCAAAAGCCGGAATAAAGGCAAAACCCTGTGAGTGGTGAGATAATGACATGAAATACTGTCATTTTCCGCTTGAACATGCAAAAGATGAGCCTGACGAAGATTTACAGGGTTGCTTGGCCCCTGATGTTCCTATAGAATTAAGTATGAATTATTATTCCGGGAGTTTACGTGTGTCTTTGGAATTAAAAAAATATGAGTTGTCGCGCAGCACAGGGTCTAAATCCAGATATGAGCGCCTGCAAGTGACGCCCGAAAATAAGGTCTCCGGGGATATGAGGAATCGCTGTATGATCAACAAACGATCCAGAGAGGGTATTGGCTATTCGGTGTTCAACTTGAACGAGGTTCGACATATTGTCGCAACCGCCATTCCCCGAACGGGCAATACCCTCCAGGAGCAGGCCCGTGATGCGCTAAGCACCATCGAAGCAGTTATTCGAGAAAAATCCACACAGGGCGCGATTGTCCAGCAGACCGTGTTCATGAGTGGACGCGAAGCGCTGGACGAATGCCGCAGGGTCATCAGGGATTTTTACGGGGCGCATATGCCCGCCACGACCTATGTGGCGCAGCCGCTCTGTGACGGCAAGCTGTTGTCGATTGAAGCCTTGGGGATCTGTCAATCTACCGGTGACGTCGAGATTGAGCGTCATTCCGAAAGTCTGGTCATCACGCGCTGTAAAGGTGTGGCCTGGGCCTATTGCGGCCACATCACGCCGAACACCTCTGCCACATCTGTGTATGCCCGGTCATTCAGTGCGTTTGACAGGATGCAGGGGGTACTCGGCCGCCATGGATTCAGGTACGATCAGGTGTTCCGCACGTGGCTTTATCTGGGCGATATTGTTGGACCTGAGAAAGACACACAGCGTTACAAGGAGCTGAATCGGGCCAGAGCTGATTTCTACAAGGACATGCGATTTATCGCGGATAAGGTCCCCTCGAATATCAACCATATTGTCTATCCTGCGAGCACCGGTATTGGCACGAGTTGCACGCATGTGTCCGAGGTCTGCACGACACAGGGCTGCCTGCAAGGCTGCTGTTCGAAATCAACGGATAAACGCTTCAAACAGTGTCCCGCCTGTTCTGACATTGTGATGAGCTGCATCGCCATCAGCAGTCAGGACAAAGATCTTGTCCTGGTCCCGCTGGAAAATCCAGGCCAGACCGCTGCCTTTGATTACGGGGCGGACTACAGCCCCAGAAGTCCCAAGTTTTCGCGTGCTATGGCAGTCACCACCAAGGGCTACGCCATGACTTTCATCTCAGGGACGGCCAGCATTACCGATTCAGAGAGCCGCTTTCTCGACGACATCGAGGGCCAGACTCACCAGACACTGGACAACATGGAGGCATTGGTCACACAAGAGAATTTCCAGCGGCATGGCATGCCGGGTCACGGCGGCACACTCAAGGATTTTGCCCAGGTGCGTGTCTATATCAAGCGACAGGAAGATTATGCCAAAGCCCGGGCCATCGTGGAATCCAGGCTCGGTGAATTGCCCACGGTTTACGCCCTGGCCGATGTGTGCCGGCCTGAATTGCTCGTGGAAATGGAAGGCATCGTCGTGACCGAGTATCGCCCAGACTAGCCTCTCACTCGCCCATCAACAACCGAGACCATTGAATTGAGCGGGATATTTTGGTATCATGTTTTAATTAACGTGATCTGCAGCATGTGATGGGCTGGCTCAGGATAGCCGGCCTTCAATCCCGAGGGAACGTCGTACGGTGAAGGAGGCGGGATGGTCGGTATCAAGCCATGGCTCGTGTGTGTTTTCAGTGCATTATTCCTCACCCTGGCCCCCAGCCTGATTCCCCCCTGCTCAGGGAGTGAAGGAGAGACCACCCTCGATCTTGTGACAAGACACAGCTACCTCCCGGATATCCCGGTCCTGGTACGCATCGATCTCGTCACAGAGGATCTCCAGGTGGATACCTCCATCTGGAACGGCACGGTCATCCTGGAAACCGACAATCCGTCGGTCCACCTGAATCCGTCCCAGGTCGTTCTCTTCAATGGACGCGGCAGCGCCCTGGTCCGGATCTCGGGACCGGGTGGTTTTACACTGTCCGCCGCGTTCAACGACCTCACAGACACGCAGACGCTCACCGATCTGAGCCAGGTCCCTGTGCAGCAGGTCTCAGGGGCACTAACCGACATCGAGACGACCTGGTCCGGTGTGGTTCACGTCACCGACGATGTCCTGGTCCCTCAGGGTCACACGCTCACCATCCAACCCGGCACACTGGTGCTGATCAACGGCACCTCCACGCCCCTGGATGAAACCGGCAAGGATATTCGAGTCAACGGGACATTGCTGGCCCCGGGAACACGCGAAGATCCCATCACCCTGACTGCCGCGGATCCTGCAGCCCCCTGGGGGCAAGTCTACCACGATCAGGCAAGCCCGTCTCTGTATCAGTATGTTCAGATCACCCGAGCCGGACATGCGCCGCATCAGGGCCACACCGCCAAGGGACCGGCCATGCGCGTGACCAATGCCCATGTCACCCTGGACCATGTGTCCATCACGGACATTGCAGGCAAGACCCTATATGCCACAGGGTCAGAACTGGCATTCACCCACTGCCTGTTGAGTCGTTCAGTCATGGGACCGGAGATCCAGGGCACCGCGCTGCATTTTGAAGACAGCCACATCCTGAACATGCTGGGCCTCTATCGGGAAGACAATATCACGGACGACAACGACGGGATCTACCTGCACAATCAGCAGACTGGACAGAGCATTGTACTGACGCGCAGTGTGATTGCGCAGGGCGACGATGACGGCATTGACACTGCCGATGCCACAGTCTCCCTGCGTGAGTGCATTATCCGCGATTTCGGTGACAAGGGTATCAGTGTCTCCGGCGGCAGCACGACCGTGGAGGGTGCCCTCATCACAGGCAACGACATCGGCATTGAAACCAAGGTCGGCCAGGCCAGTACCCGACTCGACCATGTCACCATCGTGGACAACGCCCGTGCGGTGCGTCTCATGTCCAGCGGCAGAAGTCTGGTGATCACGAATTCCATCATCCGGGGCCTGACCACCTCGGTGTTCAGCGAGAATCCGGCCAATTCGGTGGTGACCTTCTCGAACCTCGGCCATGCCTGGCCCGGTCAGGGAAACATCCAAGACGATCCTCTGTTTGTGGATGCCTCTGCCGGCGACTATCGTCTGCAGGCCGGTTCGGTCTGCATCAACGCGGGAGATCCCGCGGCCCCGCTCGACCCGGATGGCTCGGTGACAGATCAGGGTTACTATGTCACCTTGGAGGTCCCGCCCTCGGACCCCTATGCCCTGACCGAAGACACCGTGTGGGACGCCTCTGGGAATCCGTACCAGATTACCTCGGATCTGACCGTACCTCAGGGTATCACAGTGACCCTTCGGGAGGGCGTCATTGTACACTTTGCCCCAAACGCGCGCATGACCATTCAGGGCCGGCTGCAGGCCTTGGGCACGGCCGACGCACCTATCCAGTTCACGCGTCGACCCGGGGCCTCCGGTTTCTGGGGCGGATTGCAGTTTAAGAACACGCGTCAGGACAATCGCCTGACCCACTGCCGCCTGGAATACGGGCAGACCAATGACGGAATGATCGGCGTGGAAAATACCACGCTGCTGCTGGATCACTGCACCTTCGATCATACAGGGTTGCGCCGCATCCGTACCATCGACTCGGCGCTCACAGTACGTCACTGCGTCTTCACAGACATGTTCGGCCCCAACGAGCGGCCTCTCACTGACAACATGAGCGAACACATCTGGGGGCACGGTGTACCGTCAGACGGGTCTTTCGTCGTCGAATACTCCGTGTTCGGCAAGCTCAAGGGCCACAACGATGGCATTGACTTTGACGGCCCCACACGGCCCAGGTCGATCCCCCAGATCTTGAACAACGTGTTCATGGGCGGCGGTGATGATGCCCTGGACCTGGAGAGTGATGCACACATCGAAGGCAATCTCTTCATGAACTTTATCAAAGACCAGTACAACACGGCCTCCGGTGAATCGAATGTGATCTCCGCAGGACACGGCCAGCATTATGTGATGGTGCGCAATGTCTTCAAGAACGTCGAGCACGTGGCACAGGTCAAGGACGGCGCCTATCTGACATTCGTCAACAACACGGTGATCCACGCGTCTGCGCCGGCCATCTACTTTGACCTGGACCTGCCCGGACGCGGACCCGGTCGAGGCGCATTCATTGACGGATGTCTGTTTGATGATGCGCCTTGGATCCTGGCTGGGGTAATTGAAGAGACCGATCTGGAGATCCACCACTCCGTGCTGCCTGCAGTGTGGCACGCGTACGGCCAGGGCAATTATGAGGCAGATCCCCTGCTCACGGCACCGGATCAGAATGACTACAGCCTGCTCACAGATTCCATAGGCCGGGGCACAGGACCGTGGGGCCTGGACATGGGGGCCATGGTCCCTGAAGGCGTGGCCCTGTGCGGTGAACCCGCCCCTGTGACTTACCGTACGGAAGCGACCCTCGAAGTGGGTGGGCCCGGGATCACCCAGTATCAATACTGCCTCAATGACCCCAGCGGCCCATGGAGTGACATCCTGGACGTGAACCAGCCCATTGAACTGACCGATCTGCAAGACGGACACTCCTACACGGTGTATGCCCTCGGCAAAAACACCGCCGGCATCTGGCAGACCGAGCCCACGGCGTCCAGGACCTGGACCGTGGACAGGGGCTTTTATCAATTGGTCATTAACGAAATCCTGGCCGACAATGTCTCGGCCGTGAGCCACGAAGGGACATTTCCCGATATGATTGAATTGTACTATGACGGCCCTGCGGATTTGAATCTCGGCGGCCTTCGGTTAGGCAATACCCTGAACGAATCGGACACATTCGTGTTCCAATCGGGATTGATCCTCACGCCGGGCCAGTATCTGGTGATCTATGCAGACAACCATGAGACCTCCGGGCTGCACACGGGATTTGCTCTGGACCGTGACGGTGACAGTGTGACCCTCTTCAGCGCCGCGAACGAACTGATCGATAGCGTGACATTCGGCCCGCAGTTGCCAGATGTCTCCCTGGGACGCATTGGCACGGATCAACACTGGACGCTGACGGCGCCCACATTCGGCAGCGACAATGTCCCTGAACCGCTTGGCAACCCTATGGCCGTGGTAATCAACGAGTGGCTGACCCAGCCGGATGTCCTGTTCAACACAGGCTTTGTTGAGCTCTACAATACCCACGCATCACCGGTACACACGGACGGACTGTTCCTGACGCTGAACCATTCAGTCGATCCGGCCACCACGCCCATGCCTCCCCTGAGCTATGTCGGCGTTCAAGGCTATGTGGTAATTGACGAAAACGCTCAGATCCAGCCGCTGACTGGCCCTGGCAGCGTGATCACGCTCAACTCGTTTGAGGGAGAGGTCGTAGACAGCGTCACAACCTCGGCGGCCCTGCCCGCGGATGTATCCGAAGGGCGGAGTCCGGACGGCGCAGATCTCATTCGCATCCTGGACCGTGTCACACCGGGCCTGCCCAATCCCGGGATCGGCCTGATCATCAACACACCCCTGGTGCTGGTGCCGCAAGACAGTGACAAACGCATCCTGATTCCTACGGGTCCCAATGATGCAAACGTACTCTGGCGGAGCCTGCCGGACTTCGATGACCTGGTCTGGCTGAACGGTTCAGGCGCGCCTGGCGGCGTGGGCTATGAATTCGGCAGCGGCTACGAAAACCTCATCAGTCTGGACGTGCTGGATCTGATGTACAATCAAGCCACGGACTGCCTTATCCGGCAGGTGTTCGACCTGGATGCCGAAGTCCTGGCCAGCCTTACGGCGCTGCGATTCCAGATCCGTTTTGACGATGCCTTTGTGGCGTATCTCAATGGCGTGGAAATCGCGCGCAGCCACTTTGTCGGTGAGCCCCAGTGGAATTCGACATCAAACAGCAACCACGAAGCCTCCAGTTCCGGGTTTGATCTGGACCTGGACGTCACCGAGTTTCTGGACGTACTCACGCCAGGCCGGAACCTGCTGGCCATTCACGGCATCAATGCGAATCGCACCAGCTCGGACTTCCTGATTTTGAGTGAACTGGAAGGCACGACGACTGAGATTATCCCTGAGTAACTGAAGTTATGCAAACTTCAAGTCCCCTAGGGATCCCTAGGCGGGTTTTCAGTAGGCAGTATACAGTATAAAAAACGCCTTTTTCGGAAAACTGAACACTGAAAACTGAACACCACAGGGCTTTCTGCAAAAGTCCTGTGAGTAAGCTCATGACCGGACTCAGGCTCAGAGCTCATGCCACAGGCAGAAGGCGGTGTCTCAACTCGCTGCGTGACGCCACATAGATACCGGCCAGAACCAGGACGCCTCCGACTCCCGTGCTCAGGGTGATCTTCTCTCCAAGGATCCAATACGCCAGAAAACCGGCGCCAATGGGTTCCGCCAACGTCACAATCGCCACAAACGTGGCAGTCAAGTGGTGCAATGCCCAGTTGAGCGTGGTGTGGCCGATGAGCTGCGGAATCAGACCAAGGGCCAGCGCCCACCCATAGGCCGCAGGATGGAACCCCAGCATGGGCTGCTGTTTCACCAGGACGATCCCAAGCAGGGTCAGCATGGCCACGCCATACACCGGTGTAATGTACGTCACCAGGGAGCATTGGACTCGGACTCTTCGACCGATCATAAGATAGCCCGCGATACAAACCGCCCCAGCCAGAGCCAGGCCATCTCCCAGCAACTGGCGCGGCCCCAGCTCCATATCACCCCAGCCAATGATGACACTGCCCAGGCTTGCCAGCACAATCCCCACAGTGGTCTTGTGCCTGGGACGTTCTCCCATAAATAGCCACGATCCCAACCCGACAAAGGCCGGTCCCATGGCCACAAGCACCGCAGAACTGGCCACAGACGTGTAGGCCAGGGACACAATCCAGGCCGCAAAGTGGAGTCCCAGGAAGACTCCGGCCAACGCAAGGAGCTTCCACTGCCCTCGCGACAGGACACCTATCTCCCGGCGATGTGTGGACCAGGCATAGGGCAACAGCACAGTGCAGGCAAAGATCAGACGCCATGCAGCAATGGCCAGTATGTCCATGCCTCGGGCCTGGGCAAACCGGATAAACACGGATGCACAGGACACAGCGGCCACGCCGATCCCCAGGCTTAGCGCCAGGCGAATAGGACGAGTCTTCATACCCTGGATTCCAATCCCATTGGCTGCATACAGACCCTGAATAGTGGACAAGATGTCATGGGTCAGATCATAAACCCTTTTGTCAGCCGTTGGCACGGAAAAATGCGCGTCAGGCGTTTTTCTTTGATCCCCCGAGAAAACACCTAATTAGCCCATTCAGTGGACTATTCTGGGGCAGGATGAGGATTCAACGGTTTCATTGTTGACTTGTAACCCATGTAATAGGTAATATGAAGTTCCTAGTTTGGTGCTTCTGTTGGACATAAATCTATCCTAAAGCGCGCCAAATCCGCAAACTCTACGTGAGTACAGGGAAGGAGAAGCTTTATGGCGCATCTACACCTTGACATGGAATTATTCCTTCCCCAATAAACAAGAACTCGATGTCCACTGACAACTGGCCGAAGGGTTCATTATTTATGTTATGGCCTGATTCCAGGAATCAGCATTGAAGCACATCATGGACACCATAAAAACTCGATGAAGGAGGACAGGATATGTTTAAGAAAACGGTCTTTATTGCATCTCTGATTTTGGTGATGGCCCTTGGCTTTGCAGCCCAAGGCGCAACACCATTCAGTGTCAGGGCCTTCTATGACACACAGATTGCCAACGATGAGGCTCAAGGCCCTAATGCCACGGATGGTGGATCCGGCACACACGTCAGGGATATTGACGTGAGACGACGCGTGACCCTGGTGAGCTTTGATATCTCTGAGGCCAAGGCATTGGGGCTTATGTTTCAGGATGTCACGCTAAGCGTGATCAGCAACTCCGGGGGTGTGATGTACGTGTATGGCATCCTGGAAGATTTTGATAATCTAGGGGATGCACCACTGACCTGGAATACCGCCCCCGGTGTGGGGAACAATCCTACCCCTGCCGTGGGAAGTCCTGTGGAGGTGGACACGTCCGAGGCGGTCGAACTGTTCGCCTTTGAGGGGCTGCCCAGCGGCGATACCCGAGCCGT
>JAIPFM010000150.1 GCA_021736645.1 Phycisphaerae bacterium
CAAAGGGCCCCCACACGGACATCCAGAAGGCGTCTGTACGACGGTTGTTGGCAGCCGCCATGTCGTGACCTTGACCATCGCGTCCCTTGAAATACTGCAAGGGTATCGAAGCGCGCAGCCATACGTTCTGGCCGAACGGTTGAATCAACAGGCGTCGCTTGCCCTGAGCCGTATACAGCCACAATTCAAACCGCTGGGGCGTATCCGCCTTGATGTCCATCACGAGATAGCTATAGGCGGACCAGTCCGCAGGCAGATTGGCATTGAGCGTTTTCAGAGACCACTGATGTGCAGATAGTGCGCCGTCAAACGTGGCCGAATTCACCTCCTGCCCCACCACAGGCAGAGTCATAAAGACGGACAATACAACAAACAATCCCGACTCTCGCATCATTGCTTTTGTGTTCATCAATGTGACTCCTATTAATCCAGTGCAAAGTTTAGAGTTCTGAGTTCAGAGTTGTCGGAATTCTGCAGGGCCCAACAACTCAGCACTTTGAACTTTGAACTCTAAACGATAGCTACCATTGCGCCACCCACGCACACAAGGAGGCAGCTGCGAATGCCCCGTAGTTGCCTATGGCATAGCCCATCAGGGCCATGAGAATACTGACCGGCACGAGTTTGGGGTTGTGATGCGCTGCCACGATCGGCGCACTGGCCGCGCCGCCGATGTTGGCTGCACTGGCAATGGCCGTGGAATGGACATCCACACGAAACAGCCACGCACCCAACACACAGAACACACCGTGCAGAAAGATCCAGATCAGCGACCCTGCCACAAACCAGCCCGCCTGGGCCTGCAGGCCTGACAGGTCTGCGGTCGCGCCCATGCGCGCCACAAACAGAAACACCAGGGCCATGGCAAATTCGTGACTCCCCGCAATTTTACGCGCAGGTGTCATGGACAGGGCCAGGCCAAAAGTCGACACCAGCAGAATCTTCCACGTACTGTGTGTCAACACCGGAGGAAATTCTCTCAAAAACTGCGATGCATACCCAGAGGCCCAGGTCACGGCAAAGCCCAGAAAAAAGAGCACCAGCCAGTCCCGCGTTGTGGCTGAACCTGACGTGCCGTGGTCATCGGCCTCGATCTGTTCCAGCATGTGCACCCGTTTTGTGTTCACTCGCGTGAACCGGTGAAACCTGCCGCTCAGATTCTTGCTGGCCAACAGGATGGGGAGCCACACCACGATCACCACATTGTCCCCCAGCACGGCCAGGCCCACGTCTGTGCCTGTGGCCTCGATGCCCTGGCTCACAGCCGCCATATTGCCGGTGCCCCCGATCCAACTGCCGGCCAGCACAGCAAAGGCCTTCCACGCCTCCGGCTCGAGATGTCCCTTGACCAGCCAATAGGCGAGAGGTGCCCCGAGGATCACACCGGCCGTACCGCACAGCATGACCAGGATCCCCCGTCCCATGACCTTGATGGCAGAGGCCACATCCACCTTGAGCAGCATCAGCGTGAGAAAAAAAGGCAGCATGTGACTGCCCATCCAGTCGTAGACCGGACTCTTGGACGTCAGCACACCGGTGCTGGACAGGATCATGGGGATCGCATAGATAAAGATCAGAGGCGGCACATACTGAAAAAAACGCCACCCGGTCTTGTGTGCCAACACAAAAAAAACGGCACTGATTCCGGTGAGCGTCATCAGTATCGCCATAGGGCTCGAAATCAAGGTTGTAGAACCATCCATAGCCACGCAGTATAGGGAATCTCGGGCCTCATATCAATGGCAACTTGTTTTTTCCGGGGAGTTTAACAGGGGGAGGCCGAGTGTCCCCAATTATCGCTGAAAACTGTTTCCATTTCGCGGCTGGTGGGGTACTATCAATGCGTATTTGTTCTGAATTACATTAATACACCCACGAACTGGAGGCATTTGGCATGACCGACAAGAAAATCACGCGACGGGAATTCATCAAGGACAGTGCCATGGCAGCGGCCGCGATCTCCGCAGGATGGATACTTGCGCCAGGGCAGGTGCATGCAGAGGTGAATACGCGCACCATACTCAATTACAATCCGGACATGGAGTATCGTCGATGCGGGCGCACCGGCATGATGATCTCGGCCGCGGCCCTGGGGGGACACTGGAAACGCGTGGTCAAGGTGATCGGCGGCACTGAACCTGAAGGCTGGATGACCATGGACATCGACGGCAAGGCATTCCAGGCCAATCGCCATGAGGTGGTGACACGCTGTATTGAACGGGGCTTTAATTATGTGGATGCCTGCTGCAGGGAGGAGATCCTGGCATACAGCAAGGCACTCAAAGGCCGACGGGACAAGATGTACCTGGGCTATTCGTGGCACATCTGGGAAAGCCGGTTCCAGGAATGGCGTTCGTTCGAGGCCCTGAAAAAGGGATTCGACGACGGCATGAAAGAGGCGGGCCTCGACTATGTGGACATCTGGCGGATCAGCCTGCTGGTGGACAGCCATCAGCATACCGAAGCGGAACTGGAATCTGCCATCCGGGCCCTGGAATGGGCCAAGAAGACGGGACGCGCACGGTTCATCGGCGTGTCCTCGCATGATCGTGCACACCTGAAAAAGGTCATTGAAACCTATCCGGATCAGATCGAGGTCATCCTCACGCCCTATACGGCCAAGACCAGAATGGTCGAGGATGAGACAGGATTGTGGGCCACGATTCGCAGCAAGGATGTGGGTTGGTTTGGCATCAAACCCTTTGCCAGCAATTCAATCTTCAAGGGCGACAGCTCCCCTGAGAGTCCCCTTTTTGAAGAGGACAATCGTATGGCCCGTCTGGCAATTCGGTACATCCTGTGCAATCCGGCGATCACCGCACCCATGGCAGGCATAATCACGGTTCAGCAGGTCGACAATGTGGCCCGAGCCATCCTGGAACGGCGAAAGCTGGATATCCGGGAGAGCGCTGACTTGAGCCAGGCCATGGACCATGCATGGGCCACACTGCCGGATAATTATCAGTGGCTCAAGACGTGGGACTATGTGTAATTTACAGGACTTTTGCACAAAGCCCTGTGGTGTTCAGTTTTCAGTAAACAGTTTTCAGATAAGGATAAAGAATCGTCACATGAGAAAAGTCTATTTGGGTATTTTATTGAGCAGCGTGATGGCCCTTTTGATGGCAGGTCTGCATGCGACCGGCATGGCGTATCAGGGCATACCGGACCTCCTGCCAACCGCCACTGCGCAGGAACAGGAAAAGCGAGATTTGCCGCCCCTGATCCTGGACGATGAAGCGCCGCTGCTGCTGGAGGACCAGGAGACAGCCAAGAAATCGGATCAAGAGATCAAGGCCCTGGCAGAGAGTCAACCCTGTTTTGTGTGCCACGTGAATTACCAGGAAGAGGTCCTGGCCAGCGGCCATGCCAAAGGGGGCATCAGTTGCGTGCAGTGTCATGGCGATTCCTTTGCCCATCGCAATGATGAAAACAACACGACCCCGCCCGACATCATGGTCCCGGCAGAGGATATTGAACCCCTGTGCGTCACCTGCCACATGATGCATGATGTCCCGGCCGCGAAAGTGATCGCCCGGTGGCAGGAGCGCTGCCCGGACAAACAGGACCCCCTGACCATTGTGTGTACGGATTGCCATGGACAGCACCGTCTGACCGTGCGCACCGTTCAGTGGAACAAAAAGACGCGTCAGTTATTGCCCGCCAAGCCAAAACCAACGGAGACCGATTCTTAAGGGACGAAAGGGTTTTCCATGAAAGGCGTTTTGAAAATATGGGTGATCAGCCTCCTGTGCGGTCTCGCTTCCGTGAGTCTAGGCAAAGTCATCGATGTCACGGATTTCGGTGTCAAACCGGACACCCGAATCAACGCAGTCCAGGGAGTCCGCGCGGCCATTGAGGCCTGCCGGGGCCTGGAATCTGCAACCCTGGTATTTCCCAAGGGCAGATACGATTTCTGGGCACAGCACAGTGCAGAGATTGAATACTATGAATCCAATACAATCAAACACAACACCAAGTACACACCCTGGCAGGGTCGCACCGCCATGCTCACCTTCGAAGGCTGCAAACACGTGGAAATCCAGGGCAATGACGTCGCCAATGACGTGCTGGGCAGGAACATCAGTCTCGTAAAAATGGATGCTCAGGAAGTCACAGTCGAAGACGGCCAGAATGTGCAGTTTCCGGGACCATGACACCGGAGAGTCCCTTGACACTTGAACACAACAGGCAGGCAATTTCGAAAAGTACTGTTGTGCATCAGACAGAGTCGAGACTCACAAAACGGCATCTGCCTCCCTGGGCATCTTCGACCTTCGTGGCCTTCATGTCAACGAGTTCCATTTTCTTGGCGACTTGGCGGCTTGAGAGAGCCCCTGGCCAATGGGCGCGAGACCATCTGTTATTTTGAGCACTCAGTTCTTCGGAATGACAGAGTCCTTTTGGATGGGTGTTTATATATTGACACGAGACAAAACCGATTACGATGACGAGTACCGTTCGGCCTTGCCTCACTGAGCACGAGCGAAAGACTGCTGCCCCGTGGTTTCAGTGGTCTCGCTCAGACCGTCCCACTCAGATCTTGACAAAAAGCTTATGCCTGGCCATCCACCAGAGGATCAGCCAGTAGACTCCCAGAATGCAGGCGCCACTGAACAGGGCCTGGTAGTTATCTCCGAATCGATCGAAAAACTGCTTGCCGAGATGGATTTCAAAAGACGATCGAATGAAGCCTTCCCACAGGTGGGCCATGCAGTAGGCAAAGATGGAATTCATGCCGATCACCTGCAGCCCATAGGACCACCCGCGCAAACGCCAGACATCGATGACCAGATAGAATCCGGCCAGCAGCAGGAAACACCAGCCCCCGCTGAACAGGGTCCAGCTCGGTGTCCAGATCCGCTTGACCACAGGGCAGAGGCCCGTGACATTCAGCCCCCAGCCCAGGACAAGACCGATCACACCGGCACAGACCAGCCAGCGTATTTTACCCCAGGCGGTTCGACTGCTGCGAATGACATTGCCTGCCAGCACACCCAGGAGCATGGTCCCCAGTGTGGGGATAAAACTGAGTGTGACATACCCCCCGCCGTTGTGTGTGAAGACCTGCTCGCGGGGAAACAGATTCATAAACCAGGTGTCAAAGGCCCAGGCCAGGTTGGTGTTCTTGTTCCAGTGCGCGGCGAATCCCGTCATCCAGTGTTCCCAATCAGGGGACACGCCCACTGCCGCATAGTCAAAATCAGCCCCAGGCAAGGGGTACAGGACAAAGGCCGCCCAGTACCCAATCAGGATCACACCCAGGGCGATCCATTGAGTGCGCGTCGTACGCTGCCCCAGCCAGAACAGGATGCCATAACCCAGACCGATTTGGGTGAGCGTGTCTTCAAACGTGTAATTGGTCTGCGAGGACCAGACCGACCGCAGAAAGATCCCCAGCAAAACGAGCACCAGGGCCCGCGACCAGGCATGCCAGGTCATCCATCCGAATGACTGCCCCCTGCTGAAACGACTGGCCAGGGAGAACGGCAGGGCCACGCCCACCATAAAGGAGAAAGACGGCTGGATCATGTCGTGCAGAGAACACCCGATCCACGGCACGTGACTCTGGTGAAACGCCAGAAAACTCCAAACCCGGCTGTCCGGAAATGCCCCTGCCATGCGACTGAGATGCAGCACCTCGGCCATCATCAGGAACATGACGAATCCCCGGTACGCATCCAACGAGCCCAGACGCCCAGATTGAAGATCCACTCCTGGAATACACGGCATGGCCTCTGCGTTGGTCTGGGACATGATTCAATTCTCCTGTAAATAACCGGAATTCCTTTATAAGGCGTTTTAGAACCCACGAGATCATACCCTCTGGATTTCGATCCGACAAGCTTCAGCGTTATAATAGACGGGAAATACGGAGCGGCTTTTTCCGTGACAGATCGGCCAGGAGGCGGCACATTACTAAAGTGGCCTTATCACGCATTGACGCACATAGTCACTTTGGCTATAATTCAATACTGTGTCGTTTTACATTTTTGCGGGTCCGTTTTGGGAGATACAAAGATGAATCGCACACATCAGGTTCACTGGCAGAGACCTGCCCCGAGCCAGTTGTTCACACCTGCTGTCACCACCATCCTGGCCCTGTCTACGCTTGGGTTCATCTGCACTCTCTTTCTGACGGATTTCACTGGAAACTGGCTGGCGTTGAATCCGCAGCGTGTTTTGCGCGGCCCCCTGTGGCAACTTGTGACCTATCCCTTTGTCTGTGCATGCCCGTGGACATTTATTTTTACGATGATGACGATTCTCTTTCTGGGCAGCGCCGTAGAGCGTGAATGGCGGACCAAATCCTTTGTGGCACTTTGGTGTGTGGTTTCAATTGTCTGCGGCCTACTCTGGACAGTCGTCAGTTTATTGATGGGCCAGCCCTTTATGGGTACCTCAGCAGCAGCATGCAGCTATGGCATCATTGCCGTCTTCGGATTGCTGTTTCGCGGCACCCCGATGCTCATGTTGGTGGCCACGGTGGAAGCACAGGTGATGGCGATGATTCTTATTGGCCTTGGCGTGATCCTGAGTCTTGCGGCTCCCATCACCTTGATCTGGGTCTTTGGGGCAGCCGTGGGCTATGCCTATGTCAAATGGTTGTGGCATAGAAACACATCGCATGCAAAGGTATCCGGAAGCCATGCAAGCGGCAGCTCCTATAAACCCGGGAGTTTTGTGGACGTGGATTAAGTGATGAATCATGCTTCCCATACAGATTGTGCCAATCGTGCTGACCATGCGGGCGAAAGCCTTCGATCCTGCCACCTGTGCGCACGGCACTGCGGCGTCAATCGACTGGCCGGTGACCTGGGATACTGCGGCCTGGATGGCGTGAGCCGCTGTTTCCGTGAACTGCTGCATGAGGCCGAAGAATCCTGTCTGAATCCCTCGCATCAGGTCTATTTTTCCGGGTGTAACCTGCGATGCGAATACTGTTCGGTCGACGAGTGGATCCGAGACCCTCAGGCTGCGCCGCCCATGGATATTTCGGCCCTGATCCATACTGTGGCCTGGCGAAGGACCCAGGGGGCCAAAACGCTGAATCTGTTGGGCGGTGAACCCACAGTCAGCCTGGCCGGCATCCTTGGCCTCCTGTCCTGCATTGATCCGGACACACAGGTCGTGTGGAATTCCAATATGTATTACAGTGATGTCACGACCGAATATCTGACCGGTCTCGTGGATGTCACACTCGCAGATTTGAAGTGCGGCAATCCAAGGTGCGCGGCCCGGCTGCTCGATGCACCCGACTATGTGGAGGTGGCCAGACGCAATATCGTCCAGGCCGTCCAGACCAGTGAGGTGATCATTCGATGCCTGCTGATACCGGGACATCAGGCCTGCTGCCTGATGCCGACTCTGGAGTGGATCGCCGAGACCGTACCTCAGGCCCGGGTGAGCCTGAGGGCCGACTATGTGCCGCCTGTACAACCGATATTTGCCTCAGGTGCATACGCGACCCAGGAAGACTACCGGTTGGCTCAAACCCACGCACAACGACTAGGACTCACGCTCATCACATGAACGATAAACACTACACACGACAACCGGGTGACCATGAGATCCGTTTTCTCAAGGATGGACGCATGGTCCTGGTGGGACCGGACCAGGACCTCCTGGACATGGCCAAAGACCTGTCGCAGCCGGACGCTGATGCAGACCACAAGGAAAGGAACACACATGACTCAACTGCAACCGGATCAGACCCAGTCCCCACCTCCCAAAAAGACTCCGATACCTGCAGGCACGATGAGTGAACTGGAGACACTGATACGTGCCAGATATCCCCTGATCTACATTGTGTCATGGGAAGAACAGCGTGTCACAGCCGAGGCAACTCGCATTGCCTCGAAACTGGGCAAGGGGGTCTTTGAGTGGTCTGTGAACACAGGCCTGGTGGCCTCCGGAACCACGCTGCAGGCCCAGAAAAATCGAGATACCGCCACACAAGACCCCCTGGTGGCCATGGACAAGGCCGTGGAACACGTGGACCCTGCCCTGTACATATTCAAGGACTTCCATCCCTTTCTCAGGGGGCAGAATATGTCCGTGACGCGCAAGCTTCGGGAGGTGGCCTTTTCCCTGAAAAGCACCTTCAAGACGATCATCCTGGTCAGCCCCATGATCGAGATGCCTCAAGAGCTGGAAAAAGACCTGACCATTGTGGATTTTGATCTGCCCAAACAATCGCATTTTTCAGCACTGTTAGACCGCATCCTGCAGGAGGTCAAGGACAATCCCAAACTCAATATCAGGATCACGCCGGCGCTGAAAGAACGCATTGTCCACGCCCTGTTGGGATTGACCTTGAACGAGGGAGAGAACGTCCTGGCCAGGGCCCTGGTGCAGGGCCGCGGGCTCAGCGAACAGAGCCTGGAGGTCATCAATCACGAGAAAAAACAGATCATTCGAAAGAACGGCCTGCTGGAATACTATGATGCCCAGGAGGGCATGGAATCCGTGGGCGGACTCGACCACCTCAAGGACTGGCTGCTCAAGCGCAAAATCGTATTTACCAATCAGGCCCGTGACTTTGGATTGCCTGCCCCGCGAGGCGTGCTGCTCCTGGGCGTGCAGGGCTGCGGCAAGAGTCTCATGGCCAAGACCATCAGCACCCTGTGGAAACTCCCCATCCTCAGATTCGATGTGGGCCGGGTCTTCGGCTCTCTGGTCGGATCGTCAGAGCAGAATATGCGAAGGGCCATCCAGATTGCCGAATCCGTGTCACCAGTCATCTTCTGGATCGACGAGATAGACAAGGCCTTTCGGGGATCCAGGGGCAGCAGTTCCACGGACTCAGGCACGTCATCACGAGTCTTCAGCACCTTCCTGACCTGGATGTCGGAAAAGAAGCACCCCGTGTTCGTGGTGGCCACAGCCAATGACGTGGCGAGTCTCCCGCCTGAGCTGCTCAGAAAGGGACGCTTTGACGAGATCTTCTTTGTGGACCTGCCCTCGCAGCAGGAAAGGGAGGCGATCTTCGGCATCCACCTGACCAAACGCAAACTGGATCCCGGCACCTTTGATCTGAGTCAATTGGGGGCTGCCGCCTCTGGCTTCAGCGGGGCCGAGATTGAAGAGGCCATTGTGAGTACCATGTTCGATGCATTCTACGAAAAGCAGGCCGTGTCCACAGAGCGTCTGCTGACCAGCCTGGCCCAGACTGTGCCTCTGTCCAAGATCATGAGTGAAGACATAGACACACTGCGTCAATGGGCTGCCAACCGTGCGCGTTCAGCCACCTCCAAGACAGGCCGTGACCAAAGCGGCATCAGACAACTGGAACTTTAAACAGGACTTTTTCAAAAGCCCTGTGGTATTCAGTTTTCAGTAGGCCGTATTCAGAAAAATGGTAATACTGTAGTTAAATCTGTTTAAAAATGAGGTAAGCCATGAGTACCACACTAATCATTGCACCGATCGTGATCGCCAGTTGGCCCGCGATCAGCGGTGCTGCCGTGGGTGCCGCCGCGGCCCTGGGATTTGCCTTGACCAAGGAAGTCGCAGCCATCAAAGCAGAATGCCAGGCGCAGACCGAAGCAGGCTGCGAAGAAGTGGAAGTCAGCCTGAAAAACAGCGAAATCATCGAACAGCACCTGCATGCAGGCCAGGAGATGGTCTTCTCCAAAGACAATGTCCAGATTCGTATCTCCAGGGATGAACGGGGCAGATGTGTGGTCTGTGCCACGGGCAAGGGACATACCAGGACCGAACTCAAGACCATCGCAGAACAGTTCTCGCAAAAACTAACGCAGTGTTTTACGTACAATAGAGTCATGACCGAACTCAAAAAGAAAAACTTCAATGTCGTCAATGAAGAGGTCATGGACGATCAGACAGTGCGTATTCATGTCAGACGATGGGTGGATTGACCTATGGCACAACACGAAGTAGACATCGAAATCACGCCCACAGGAGACGTGAAGGTCCATATCAAGGGCGCCAAGGGCAAGGCCTGCATGGCCTATGCCCAATGGCTGACTGACATCATTGGCAAGGTCAAGGATCAGGCACTCACGAGTGAATACTATGAACCGGAGATCAAGACACACGTGGATCTCCATCACGAACTCAAAGACGAATAGGTCTCTATGCAGTGTCAGCGTTGTCAGTTTGAAAACATGCCGGGCCAGACACAGTGCTTCAAATGCGGCTCCATCCTGGCGTGTGAAGGACGCAGCCTGGATGTGCACCCCCCGCGCATGCACGCATGGAAACGCCCCTTTCGCAGGCTGTCTCGCGTGCTTCGCAGGGCAAAACGCGTGCCGGTCAGAGACAAACCCTTGAGCACTCACTGGGATTGGTTTGATGACTACCGCGGGGAGACCGGCCCCCTGATCCTCAGTATTATCCCAGGTCTGGCGCATGCCAAGCAAAGACGCTTTCGAACCGTCCGATGGTTCGTGGCAGTCTGGCTTTTATGCATGGTTCTTGCCTGTGCCCTGTTTTCCTCTCACTGGGGTTGGATGCCCTTGGGTCTGGGCGCTGCAATTCATGCGTGGATTGCCCTGGATGCAGGATTATGGAAAATCCTGGACAGCGCCGCGAGGCGCCTGTGTGTCCTGATGGTCATGTTCGTGATTCTCTATGCAGGGTATCGCCTCCTGATCCAGGCGATACTCTGGAATTTTCAATTTGAACGTACGGTCTTGACGATCCCAGGCGAAGCAATCCAACGGGGTGATATCCTGCTGCTTCGCCCCATCGAGGATCCCAGCCCAATACTGGCGCGGGGAACACTGGTTCAATTTCAATCCCGAATGGTTGGCAATGAAGCCAGAATCGCCGCCATCGGACAGATCATCGGACTGCCAAATGAGGTTGTGGGTATCCATCAAAGGGTGTATCATGTCAATGGCATTGCACTGTCCATTGAAGACTATCCTGTGCCCGCCTGGATGCCGATGTCGGACCACCAGGTGACAGTCGGGCCCGGTTACTACTTTGTCAGCACTGAATATCGTGTTCGGGGCCGACAAAACCAGACGAATGATGCCATTTGGAGACTATGCCTGGTCTCTGCCAGTGACATCGATGCCCGTGCCACCATGCTGTGGTGGCCCTTGAATAGACGACACAGCCTGAGGCCTGACTGATGGATCGTTTTTCACAACTTGAATTTGGGGATGTTCACCCCGAACAACCCAGAGAGCCTGGAGAGCCTGTCCGGGATGTACAGTACTTCCTCACTGAGGCTGAAAGATACTGGCTGGCCGGGGATTTTGAAATTGCCCTGCGCAACTTCTGCCGGGCCCTGGAACAGAACAGCACCCTCTTTACCGGATGGAGCGGTCAGATTCGAATGTTGATAGAGCTCACTGAATACAAAGAGGCCGATCTCTGGGCAGACAAGGCCATGGACCTGTTTCCTGAACATCCGGAGCTCCTGGCACTCAAGGCCGTGGCCAACAAACGCGACAATCGACTTGCAAAGGCCATTGGCTACTCAGACAACGCCATCAGTCAAAACGATCTCACGCCGCGAGTGTGGCTGGCCCGGGCCGAGGTCTTCATGGATCGCCAGGAGGCCATTGTGGACGGATGCCTCAGCAAGGCCATCGCCCTGGCCACCCAGGACAAGGACATCATCAAGCTCGAAGCCGCGCGACTGCTGCGTCGCAAGAGGCACTTTCATCGGGCCGTGGGCCTCCTGAATGAAGTCATCATTAAAATGCCGAAATCAGCACTGGCCTGGTACGAACTGGGCTGCTGCCAGGGACACCTGGGCCTGAACCAGACGACCCACAGCCTGGAGGAGGCCCTGCGCCTGCGCCCCCACTGGCACTGTGCAGATGAAGCGTTACAACGATTCAGCCGCCGGGGATTCTTCGGACGTCTTTTCAAAAGGTGAAACACCATGAGCGGACTCTCTCAGGATATGCATCGTATTCTCACACTGGCCAGACGTGAAAACGCCTCGGACATCCATATTGTGGCCAACCTGCCGCCTCTGTTTCGGATCAACGGTGAGATTGTCACGGCAGAGACCCCGCCATTCAAGCCTGAAGACACCTCAAGGCTCTGTTTCAGTCTGCTCAATGAAGAACAGAAAAATACCTTCAAGGACACCTGGCAGTTGTGCTGCTCCATCAAGGATCCTAATCTGGGCCGATTTCGGGTGTCCATCTACTATCACACGGGCGCTGTGGAAATGTCCATTCGACCGGTGATGGCCCATGTCCGGTCGCGAGAAGAGCTTGGCCTCCCCGAGCAACTCGAGGACCTGGCCCGCATGAACACAGGACTGGTCCTGCTCACAGGCCCCACTGGCAGCGGCAAGACCACCACCTTGAATTACATGATCGATCTGATCAACAGTGAGCGGCGATGCAAGATCGTGGCCATTGAAGACCCTGTGGAATACATCCACTCTCGTAAGAAGGCGATCGTGATTCAGCAGGAACTATACACGGATGTCAAGTCGTTCGGCGGCGCACTCATACACGTGCTTCGCCAGGACCCGGACGTCATCTGTGTGGGTGAGATGAGAGACGTGGAAACCACAGAGACCGCGCTGATCGCCGCAGAAACCGGGCACCTGGTCATTGCCACCTGTCATACGCCCAATACAGTCCAGACAGTCGACCGCATTGTCTCCATCTTTCCGGACAACAAACAGCCTCAGATCTACACACAACTGGCCACGTGCCTTCAAGGGATTCTGGCTCAACGTCTCATCCCTTCAGCAGATCGAACACGTCGGTATCTCGCCACAGAACTCCTCAGAATGAATCCGGCGACACGCAAGCTCATCCGGGACAGAGAGCTTCACATGCTGGCCAGTGTGATCCAGACCGGCCGAAAGCAGGGCATGCACAGTATGGAGGACTCCCTGCTGGCCTTTTATGAACGAGGTGACATCAGCTACGAAACGGCCCTGAATCATGCCTATGATCCCATCGGCTTGCGGGCCCGCATTCACAAGGACACAAAGCCGCACAAGTAGCGACATCGCGGTGAAGCCGTTTTTTAAAAACCATCAGGCCTGCTTCTCTGAGGACGGCTGGTTTTGACGGGGCAACTGGGGGCTGTAGGCCGTGACCTGCATACGCTCTCCCACCTTCTTGTAGTGCCGAAGTGCGCTGTCCTGGCTGTCAAAATCCTTGTCCGTAAACAACAGTTTCGTGATGCCGATGCTGATCACGTCACCGTCAGACAGCTGGACCTCGCCGGTGATTTTTTGATTGTTGACATAGACCCCATTGCTGCTCTTCATGTCCAGGGCCAGATACTTGGCTGTGCCCTGATCGTAACGAATCTGCATGTGTTTCCGGGAAATCATCTTGTCCAGGATCTGGACCGTGAGGGCCTCGTCCCGGCCGATGACATTGGTGCGACGTCCCAACGGATAAAAATGACCCTCCTGCTGGCCAGTGGTCACAATGAGTGATGCCATCGTATGTCAACTCCTAACTATGCCCATGCTCCGTGTCGGATCGACTTGTTCAGACAAAGCCCAATCCTACTGGCCTGCCGGTGTCATGTCAAGGGCACTTTTCAGGCGGCCAACTCCGTGTTCGGGTCTACAGGCATCGTCAAAGAATGCTGGTCCAACCTGGCCGGCAGTACTTTACAATCTTGATCAGTGCCTGTAGCATAGGTGTGAACATCCTGTATTGAAGGCACCTGTCGGGCCTTGACACACATGAAACTAAACTGCCTGGAGTCAAGATGGTGAAGAACATTCTCGTCAGTCTGATGATCATGCACACCCTGCTTTTCAGTCAATCGATTGCGTCTGAAAAACCCAATATTGTCCTCATCCTGGTGGATGACATGGGTTATGGTGATCCGGGGTGCTACAATCCTGCATCCAAGATTCCCACGCCGCACATTGACTCGCTGGCACGTGACGGCATGCGTTTCACCGATGCCCATGCCCCGGGCCCGCTGTGTCACCCTTCACGCTACGGCCTGCTCACAGGTCAGTATCCCTTTCGAACCAATGTCTCGTTATGGCCCAAACAACCGCTCATCAAAGACGGACAGGTGACCATCGCGTCTCTGCTGCACGACCAGGGCTATGCCACGGCCATGGTGGGCAAGTGGCATCTTGGTTTTAAAGAAAACGGGTATGACAAGCCCTTGCCGGGCGGCCCTGTGGATCGCGGCTTTGACCGTTTTTTCGGCATTCGAGCTTCCACGGATATCCCGCCCTACTTCTACATCCGAAACGACCGCGCCGTCCTGCCCCCGACCGACCGTATTGAAGCGAACAACAGCGAGGGCTGGTCCCCGATTCAAGGCGCGTTCTGGCGGGCCGGCGGTATCGCGCCGAACCTGCAGTTGAAGGACGTGCTGCCGCGATTCACTGACGAGGCCGTGACAATCATACAAGACCACGCCAAAACCGATGCATCCAGACCGCTGATGCTCTACCTGGCCTATCCCGCACCGCACACACCCTGGCTTCCGTCTGCAGAATTCCAGGGACGCAGCAAGGCCGGCATGTACGGTGATTTCCTGGTGATGGTCGATGCCATGATCGGACGCGTTCTCGACTCTCTGGACAAGGCTCGCATGACGGATCACACCCTGGTGATCTTCAGCTCTGACAACGGCCCGGTCTGGTACGACACGGACGTGACTCGCTTGGGTCACGATTCGTCCGGCGGCCTGCGCGGCATGAAAGGAGATGCCTGGGAAAACGGACATCGCATGCCATTTATCGCACGCTGGCCCGACAAGGTCAGGCCCGGCTCGGTGAGTCATCAGACGATATGCTTTACGGACATGCTGGCCACCTTCGCCTCTGTGGTGGACGTGGATCTCCCTGCCGGCGCAGGCCCGGACAGCTTCAGCATCCTGCCCGTGCTGCTCGGCACACAGCCGGAGGGCAAGCCCATTCGCGGCCCTGTGGCGATTCCTTCGGCGAACGGCACCCTGACCCTGCGCGACGGTCCCTGGAAGCTGATCAC
>JAIPFM010000151.1 GCA_021736645.1 Phycisphaerae bacterium
TCAAGCCATCTTGGGATCGCGCCTCAATCGCGAAATCCTCAACGTAGCACAACTACGCCTGTGGTTTCACTCAATCGTCGCGTCCCAATCTGACCCAAATCTGAGCGGCCTATGCATACTTTATTTCTTGACGGGCCCTTACCGACGGGCAGGCCCTTTTCAATCGTCGAATCCGCCTCGCGTATGGATGCGTACGTTCGAACGGTAGACGGTGCTTTCAGGGGGGCTGACTCGGTCCATGGTGCGTTGCGCGAGGTATATTTTGCCGGCTGTGAGCGCACACCCGGAACCTGCCAGAAAAAACAGGCAGGCTGCAAGGAAGGCAAAGACTTCGGGCATGGCGAGAATAAGCACACCAAAGAACACGAGAACCAGTCCCACAACCAGGATACTGGTGGCTATGCCCTTTGTGGCCTGCGATACGGCATTGCTGTAATATCGAAACACCATGATGAGTCTCCTAATCAAGAAAAAAGCGGGCCCCGAGGGACCCGCTTGAATCGTATACAACCAGCTTGACTAGTACATGCCGCCGCCTGGAGGCATGCCAGCGGGTGCTGCCGACTTCTTTTCAGGAATTTCACTGACAATCGCATCTGTGGTGAGCAGCAGCGAGGCAATGGAGGCCCCGTTTTGCAGGGCAACACGTTCGACCTTGGTCGGCACAATCACGCCAGCCTTGACCATGTCACCATATTCTTTACGCAGGGCATCGTAACCGTAGAAGGTTTCCTTGCTTTCCAGGACCTTTTGAGCCACAATGGATCCATCCAGACCTGCATTCTTGGCGATCTGCTTGATCGGAGCCATGACAGCCCGCTTGACAATATCCACGCCGACCTGCTCATCGCCTACGGTCTTGAGTTTATCCAAAACACCCATACAACGCAGCATGGCCACGCCGCCGCCCGGCAGAATGCCTTCTTCCACAGCGGCACGACAGGCGTGAAGAGCATCTTCCACGCGAGCCTTCTTTTCCTTCATTTCCGCTTCAGTGGCTGCGCCCACATTGATCTGGGCCACACCGCCGGCCAGTTTGGCCAGACGTTCCTGTAGCTTCTCGATGTCATAGTCACTGGTGGAATTATTAATCTCCGTCTTGATCTGCTCAAGACGTGCCTTAATGGCCTCCACAGCGCCGCCGCCTTCGATAAGCGTGGTGGCATCCTTGTCAATGGTCACCTGCTTGGCAGTTCCAAGTTGTGAGAGCTGAACCTTTTCCAGATCCACACCCAGGTCTTCAAAGATGGCTTCACCGCCAGTCAGCACGGCAATATCAGCCAGCAGGGCCTTGCGTCGATCACCAAAGCCAGGGGCCTTGACTGCAGCCACCTGCAGCACACCGCGGAGCTTGTTCACCACCAGTGTGGCCAGGGCTTCGCCTTCCACATCTTCGGCCACGATCAGCAGCGGCTTGCCCTGCTTGGCCACCTGCTCGAGCACAGGCACCAGGGACTTGATCGAGCTGATCTTCTTTTCGTGGATCAGGATATACGGCTTGTTCAGCACCACGGTCATGTTTTCAGGATGGTTGACAAAGTGAGGACTGAGATAACCCTTGTCAAACTGCATACCCTCGACCAGCGACACGGTAGTTTCCAGAGACTGACCCTCTTCCACAGTGATCACGCCGTCTTTGCCGACCTTGTCCATGGCTTCGGCCAGCTTCTTGCCGATCTCGGAATCCTGATTGGCAGAACAGGTCGCCACCTGCTCGATCTGCTTGCTGGACTCCACCGGCGTACTGATCTTATGCAGTTGCGTGACAATGGCATCTACGGCCTTTTCTATGCCGCGTTTGACCTGCATGGGATTGGCACCTGCGGTGATGTTCTTCAGACCCTCGAGAAAGATGCTTTCAGCCATGATGGTGGCAGTCGTGGTACCGTCACCTGCCACAGAAGAGGTCTTGGAAGCCACTTCCCTGACCATCTGGGCACCCATATTCTCGTAGGCGTCTTCCAGTTCGATTTCCTTGGCCACGGACACACCGTCTTTCGTGACAGTGGGTGAGCCAAATGATTTTTCCAATATGACATTGCGGCCGCAGGGGCCGAGTGTAATCTTAACGGCACTGGCGAGCTTGACTACGCCATTCTTGATGGCCTCGCGTGCCTCTGAACCAAAAGCAATCTTTTTTGCTGCCATAGGTTTTTATCTCCTTGTGTCTCTTTTTTTCTTGAAACGATGCATGCTCAAAACACTACTTAATCACGGCCATAATGTCGGATTCGTCCATGATCAAGTACTCGGCGCCATCGACCTTGATGTCGGTACCTGCATAACTGGTGAACAGGACCTCGTCGCCGGCATTCACCTGCATTTTTCTGCGCGACCCATCATCCAACACCTTGCCTTCACCCACAGCCACGATCTTGCCTCGCTGGGGTTTTTCCTTAGCAGTATCCGGCAGCACGATACCGCCAGCAGTCACGGCTTCGGCCTCAATACGCTGAACCAGAACCTTATCCGCCAATGGTTTAATTTTCATGTGTATTTGCTCCTTTCAAAACATGGTCTTCAACAACCGATCAATGAACTCTAAAATGACATAATAAAACAAAAAAGCAAATAACGTGCCAAACCACGCACACCTGACGCATGCTGAATGTAAGTTGCTTATTCAATTAGGCTTGTGATTTATTTAAGTCAAGACCATACGCCCCAATCCTCCATGGAGCTGCCAGGGCCTGCCACCTTGGCAGGAGATGTTGTCAGTACAGACCTGCAGGGAGGTAGGCAAGGGTATGGAGGCATCACATCCCAACACCACTTTTACCCGTTTTCTGGGGAGTCTCCGCGAACCAGCCCGGAGAATGGCCTGGCCACTAATGCATAAGGGGATCGAAAGACTTGAGACGAGACCCGAAGATTTTGTAGTCGTATTTCAGAAACAGTCCGTCTTGAAAGGACTTCAAAACGGCTTCTTTGCGCTGGTTGTAGATCTCGCTGTAAATTCCGTCCGAGGTGTTCATTTCCAGGGTCACCGGCTGTCCATCGATCTTCTCAAGGACCTTGATCATCCGCCATTTGAGCTCGCCACGATAAAATCCCTGGATGGGCCCCACCACCTGATTGGGCTCACTGGACGAGATCTGACTCCAAAATACAGTCTCAGACCCAGCCATCAGATGGCTCGGTCCTGCACTCTTGGGATCCAGACTCATGTTCTCCAGGACCTGGTCAAAAGGCTGGCCCTGATCCAAAACGTTTTTTGCCTTGTCTGCGGTTTCGCGATCCTGACACCAGATGGTCTGCACCTTGACCTGATTCGCCGGCGTTAACTGGCCTTTGATCTCATCAAAACGGGCCTGTATCTCCTCCTGGGTGGGCCGTGCAATGGATTGTGACATCCTGGATACGAGGAGCCCCAGCAAACGCTGGTCTTCCCCTTCCCTGATCTTCTGTGCCACCTCCGGATCTTTGGGCAGGCCCAGAGATTCAATATGCGCAATCAGCAATGCGCTCCCCAGCGACCCATCCAAGACACTCTCCACGCCTTGGGGTTCCACCAGATTCTTGGGCCGCTTCACAGGCACCATCCCGTGAATAGTCTTCATGAAGTCCAACAGGGTGATAGCCCCGCCATCAAACTGTATCAGTTTCAAACCAGCCTGTTCAGGCGTCAGCTCTGTCAGCATCTGCTCCTTCAAAACCCAGGGCATATTTTTGTTGCGCTTCATCACGGGCCTGTTCAGCAGTTTCGCATACAACACTGCAGCCATCGCAATATTGTCCTGCTGTTTCTGTACGTGCATGCTCTCAAGAAGGGCCTTCAGCCTTTGATTGATGTCTGACATGATGAGGCGGCGTTCCACAGTGAGGGTGGCCTGCTCGCGCGTCATCTTGGGCGAACTGGCCATCTGGGCGTCAATCTGCTCGTCCGTGACCTTGATCGTGGGACGAATCACCTTGTTGACAAAGTGATTGATCAAGAGCGTGCTCCTGGTCTTTTCCAGGGTCCAGGCAATGTCCGGATCACTGAGCAGGCCTTGAGCCCGCGCTTCCAGGGCCATCATCTTGTCACGGACCAGCATATTTGCGACATCCACGAGTGTGACTGCCTTTTTCTCAGGAAACAAGGCTTCGCTGCTTGGCCCGATCTCACGGACAAAACGCGCACGCAACTGGGCCCCGGTAATGACCTGGTCGGCCACCTGGGCCACCGGGGTGTCATCCGGCAGAGACTCAATCACCTGGGCTTCTTTCGATCCTGCCTCACTGGCCCACGCCCCAGTGAGTCCGACTGTCCATACCAAAATAACGATCGATAAAAAACGCCTGACTGTTCTATACGTCATGATGGCTCCTTCTCCAGTTCGCTGATACTCGTGAAGTAATGACCTCGAAAGAGATTAATGAATGACTTTATTGAGCGGATAACTGATGATGCCCGATGCACCGGCCCGCTTGAGCGCAGGCACAAGGGCCCGTTCCACCTTATCGTCCACAATCACATCAATGGCCACAAAGTCTGAATCGACCAGATTCGAAATCGTCGGACTCTTTTCAGCAGGCAGAAGCTTGAGAATCATGTCAAGATCCTGTTTCCTGATATTCATCTTGAGTCCCACCTTGCTCTTGGCATTGATCGCGGCCTTGAGCAGAATCGCAATGTTCTCGATCTTCTCTCGCTTAAAGGGGTCTTCCCAGGCCTCTTTGTTGGCAATAAACCGGGTGGTCGAGGTGATGAGTGTGTCAATGATTCGCAGGTTGTTGGCACGAATGGAACTGCCCGTTTCCGTCAGTTCCACAATGGCATCTACCAGGCGGGCCTTGACTTCAGTGGCCCCCCAACTGAATTCCACCTTGACATCAATATTTTTTTCAGCAAAGTATCGCTGCGTGGCCTGAAGCAATTCAGTGGCGACCAGGCCGCCTGCGAGATCCTCGGGCTTTTGCACGGAGGATTCATTGGGCACGGCCAGGACCCAGCGGGTCGGTCGGCTGGTGGCCTTGCTGTAGGCCAGTTCACACACTTCTACCACATCTGAATTATTTTCCAGAATCCAGTCGTATCCCGTAATTCCCGCATCCAGCACACCGTCATTGACGTATCGGCTCATCTCCTGAGCACGCAAACAGATGGCTTCAATTTCATCGTCGTCAATGGTGGGGCGATAACTGCGAGCCGCATCGGACACATGAAAGCCCGCCTTGTTAAAAAGATCCAGGGTAGCGTTCTGTAAACTCCCCGCAGGAATTCCCAGTTTTAAAACTCTGTCAGACATGATGTTCAATCTCAAATTTGGAGGTTTCGGTTGATTTCTGTTTATTTCTTGGTTTTCTTTGTTTTCTTGGTCGTGGACTTTTTGGCCTTCTTGACCGTCTTTCTAGCCGTCTTCTTGGCGACCTTCTTGGTCGTCTTCTTCGTCGTTTTCTTCGTCGTTTTCTTAGCTGTCTTTTTGGTGGTCTTCTTCTTGGTCTTCTTGGTGGTCTTCTTCTTCGCGGCTTTTTTCACAGGGGCAGATTCGCTCTCGTGTCTAAGCAGCGTATAGAATTCCATGGCGTCTTTCGCACCAATCTGTTTGGCCAGAAAACCTTCAATGGTGACTGCATCTGCGCTGGGCTCCACCAGATCATGAGCGACAAGATACTCGATCATTCTCTCTGTCACGGGGATGGCATGGGCATCCAGACCCGTGAGCATACAGTAGCCTATGGCAAAATGAGTCACACCACTGAGTTCTTCCAGTTCCTGTCGCGCATGACGTTTTCCCGCCTCCCTCAGGGGCGTGAGGGTCATTTCATGATGCTTGTCGAACACGGAAAACAGGACCTTGGCCAGTTTAAGACCCAACTCTCGGATGTCATCCGTTTCCTTGCCGAACAGGTCATAGATTTCGTCCGGACGTGCCACGCGCAGGTCATTTAGGTCCACAAAATGCTTCTTACAGCGTTTCCATGCAATCTGGGCCTGGCGTTCTGTGACCCTTTCGCACAGAATGCCATAGATGAGCGCCTCCACAGGATCCTCAAATGTTGTGGGGACAACCTTCTTGGCATGGCGTTTCAATGACCGATGGAGCTTCTTAATCTTTTCAGCGTATTCTTTACTGTTTTTCATGATGCTCCCTCTGTTGGAGGGTCCATTATCAGTGACGACTTATTCTTCTTCATCCAGCAGTTCGTTGTCCTTGTATTCACTGGCGGCCTGATCGATCAGATTCATGGTCTCCAGTGTCTTCTTAAACTTTTCATCCTTATGCAACTGAATGACCGGACAGAACTTGCTGTTCACGGCTCTTGCCACGACCCCCTGGATGCGCCGCCTGGCCCCTTGAAGGGCTGCGTAGGTGGCATTCTCTGCACCGGGACTACGCCCCAAGACACTGAGATAGACCTCGGCGGATCTCAGGTCCGCAGCCATCTCCACGACCGTGACACTCACAAGCCCTTCGATACGAGGATCGTTCAGATCATGCTGAATCGCATGACTCACGGCTTGCTTGACGACTTGCGCTATTTTTTCCTGTCTTCTTGTTGGCATAGGCTGCTTTGCGAATTATGCATGCTCACAACTCATCGAACGACACTAGAGCGTACGAGCGATCTTCACAATTTCGTAGAACTCGAGGACATCGTCCATTTTGACGTCATCAAAACCGGCAATCTTGACGCCACATTCGAGGCCGGCCTTGACCTCACGCACGTCGTCCTTGAAATGCTTGAGTGAATCAATGGTCACTTGATTACGAATAATGACATTGTCTCGAATCAGACGTACCTTGGCATTCCTTCTGGCCACGCCGGAAGTCACCATACACCCTGCAATCGTACCGACCTGAGACACCTTGAAGGTCTGGCGGATGGTGGCCCGTCCCAGGGAGTTCTCTTTTTCTTCCGGCTCAAGCAGCCCGGCCATGGATTTCCTCAGGTCTTCGGTGATACGATAGATGATGTTGTACAATCGAATATCCACACCCTTGGTCTCAGCGATCTTGGCAGCCCGCTCATCAGCCACCACATTAAAACCAATAATGATGGCATTGGACGCTTCCGCCAAGATGACGTCACCCTCGGTAATCCCGCCGGCTGCGCCATGCAGAATATTGATCTTGACTTCATCCACGCTCAATTCAGACAGATGCTTCCTGAGCACCTCCACAGAGCCCTGCACGTCCGCCCGGATGATGAGTTTGAGTTCTTTGACACTGCCCGCTTCGATCTGGCTGAACAGGTTCTCCAACGTGACCTGAGCCCGCTGCGCCAGGGAATCTTCTCGCATCTGCCATTTGTTCTGCTCAGCGGCAGTCTTGGCGCGGTTGATGTCATCGCCAAGGCAGTAGAACGGTTCACCGGCTTCCGGCACATCACTGAGACCTGTCACTTCGACAGGCATGGAACTCACGGCCTCTTTGATGGTCCGACCGTAGCTGTTTTTCAGCATCTTGACACGGCCGAAGGCACGACCGCTGAGAATCACATCGCCCTTTTTGAGGCGGCCTTCCTTGAGCAGCAACGTGGCCACAGTACCGCGCTTCGGTGACATGGCCGCCTCCACGACCCAACCCATGGCCGGAATGGAATCATCCGCTTCCAGATTCAGCAGCTCAGCGACAAAGTCGAGATGCTCCAGCAGATCTTCGATGCCCTCCCCGGTCTGAGCACTGGTCTTCACAATTTCCGTGTCCCCGCTCCACTCCGTGGGGGTGAGGCCATGCTCTGACAACTGGGCGTAGATGCGATTGATATCACACCCAGGCAGATCAATCTTGTTGAGCGCCACAATAATCGGCACGCCTGCCGCCTTGCTGTGGGCAATCGCTTCAATGGTCTGAGGCATGACGCCATCGTCAGCCGCCACTACCAGCACCACCACATCGGTCATGTTGGCCCCGCGAGCACGCATGGCCGTAAAGGCCTCGTGACCCGGGGTATCCAGGAATGTCACCACCTTCTCACCGAGTTTAACCTGAGAGGCGCCGATATGCTGCGTGATGCCGCCCGCTTCTCCGGACGCCACCTGACTCGAACGAATTCGGTCCAGGAGACTCGTCTTACCATGGTCCACATGCCCCAGCATGGTCGCCACCACGGGACGACGCTTCAGATGTGTGCGTTCACGTTTATCAAACTCTGTCTTGATTTCGTCTTCATGAGCCTTCTTGTATTCAACTTCAAGCTCCACATCAAAATCTATGGCCACCAGTTCAGCCACCTCCCCGCTGATCACCTGATTGGCCGTGGCCATCACACCGTGGCCCATGAGCTTGGCAATAATGTCACCCGCCTTGACCGCCATGGCCGAAGACAGATCCTTGACTGTAATGGGTTCTACGACCGTGACCTTGCCAAGTCTGGCAGGCCCAGTGGCTTGCCCGGTCTGTGAATGTACCCGTCGTGACGGCCTCAACCGCATGCCCTCACCACCGGCAGCATCCACACGAGCACGACGCTCGTCGATATCCCGCTGACGCCATTTTTGACGGGCTTTGGCCTTACGTGCCGCTTCCTGATTCGCCGTTTCGCCTGGAACGCGGCCACGAACCACATGGCCTTTGCCGCGATGCTTGCCCTTACCTACAGCGCCCGGATCCGGCGCCGGCCCAGTTCCCTGATTAATCAAAGGCTGAGTCACCGGCTTGTCATACCGTGGACGAGTCGTTCTGGGCTTATGCTGTCGCAACGGCTCAGGCGCTTCAATGCGCACGACCTGAGGACCACTGAGCTTGGCCGGTTTCGGCTTTTGCATCATGGGCCCTGCAGGGACCACCGGCTCGGGCTTGGGCGGTTCAATAATCCTGGGGGCAGGCGGCTGCTTGGGCTCATACTTCTTGAGTGTATCATCCTCTGCGGCCTCTGCCACAGCGGCTTCCTGAACCTCAGGCGCTTCCGGTTCACCCGGCGCTTCTTCAGGCGGAGCTGCCGTCATACCCTGGTCAGCCTGTTCATCCTCACCCTGCACAGTTTCTGCTTCAGTCAATACGTCGGCCTGTGCTTCAACAGCCTCAGGCGTTGTGATCTCAGGGGCCTCTTCCACAGCGACAGAGGACTCACCAGACGATTCACCCTGATCGCCGGAGCCGTCTTCATCCTCTCCGTCCACCTTCTTTCGAGCGGGACGTTTTCGAACGCGTACCTTTGCCAAATCTACTTTGGACGCAGTTTCAACGGTCGTGACATTCTCACCTTCGCTGAACCACTCGCGAATCGTGGCTGCCAGCCCTGCTGAGATGGCAGACATATGATTTTTCACATCAAGACCTTCGTCCTGGCATTTCTGAACGATAGCCGAACTCTTGACGCTTAGTTCTTTTGCTAGAATATAGACTCTTGTGGCAGCCAAAAGACCTCCAGTATTAGCTTTCAGGTAAATCTAATCGTTTACTTTGCTGCGCCAGTTCTTTTTTGGCCTGGCTTGCAGCATCCAGGGCTTTGGCAGCCTCTGACGCTGCTTCAACCAATTGACGAGCCATAGCCGGCTCGATATTTAATTCGCTCATCAGAGGCTCAATCCCAACCTCTTCCAGGTCCATCGCAGAGATGATACCCAGTGCAATCATCTTGTCCACCAGCACATCCGGAGCCGCTTGAACCGACTTGACACAGTTGGCCAGGGCTTCCACGCCCTTGTTGTACTCTTCAGGTGTGAGAATATCGATGTCCCACCCTGTCAAGCGGGCCGCCAACCGCACATTCTGTCCGTGCTTGCCAATGGCCAGACTCAATTGATCCTCTGTCACCACCACCGTGGCACGGCCCAATTCAAAGCACAGGGCAATTTCACTGACCTTGGCAGGCATCAGCGTATTGGCCACCAGGATCTGGGAAGACTCATTCCATCTGACGATGTCAATTTTTTCACCGCCCAACTCTTCGACAATATTTTTGATGCGGCTGCCGCGAACCCCCACGCAGGCACCCACAGGATCGACCTTGTCATCATAGGATATCACCGCCACCTTGGTCCTGTATCCGGCTTCCCGGGCCAGGGCCCGAATCTCGATGACTTCTTCACCAATCTCCGGCACTTCGGATTCGAATAGACCCCGAATAAAATCGGGATGCGTCCTGGACAGGATGATCTTGACCTGACTGGCCACTTCCTTGACATCCAAAATCACACAGCGAACACGTTCACCCGGTCTGTGGGACTGCCCCATGATCTGTTCACCCTTGGGGAGAAATCCCTCCACAGAATGCCCCAGATTCACAATGACAGTGCCACCTTCGTAACGCACCACAGAACCGCTGAGGATCTGGCCTCTTCGCTGGATATATTCATGATAAACGCTCTCACGCTCATCAGCCCGGATCTTCTGTATCATGACCTGCTTGGCTGTTTGAGCAGGAATGCGGCCCAACTGCGTGATATCAATGGCTTCATCCCCCCTGAAGGCCAGGACCTGACCGGTGCGTCTGTCAATTTGAACCACAATTTCTGTATCGGCATCACCAAAATGTTTGCGAATGGCCGAGATCATCGCCTCTTCCAGATCGCGAAATATGGACTCCTTGTCAATATTCTTATCCCGGGCGATATTTTCAACAATTCTCAGTAATTCCTGATTCATATTCCTTGTACATCCTCTCAGGGATTAAAGCGCCAATATCCTAACAGTCGTATCCACATCAAAAAAAAGTGGAAACTATCACAGTTTCCACTTCGCCATCGATCCAGACATTACCAGGTTGTTACTGCCTTACCCTACATTCTATACCTCCGAATACGCTACCACCATTTGCCACCCCTGATGGTAACCCGGCAAAAAACCTGGTCCAAAGTCACGATATTGAAGCGAAAACTTCGATATATAAGCCACCCTATGCGCAAGATCGCAGCCCTGCAGATCTTTAATCAACCTACTGAACAGCACTGTCAGTTCCAATCAGTATCATGTCTGAGCCTCAATTTTCTACTGTCTTGAGCTTTGGGCACTTATGGCCAACACGACCAAGGGGTTTATGTTAATCACCAAGTCTGTAGGACACAATGAATTTTTTTGTATTTTCAACATATTTTGGCGACCCATCCCCGGAATGCGGTTTGACGTAAGCGCTTTTTTGAGCAAGTTTTGGCCGCCGGAGCCTGCAATAGGCACTAAATCATAAAAAACACGTATATACCGAAGTTGTGCCTTCATTCACAATATGACATAATGAGTGTTACGCAGGTGCAGGGAATAGGCTGAGGACAACTCACACCAAAGGGGCTTCATCAAGGAAGCCCTCTTTTTTGACTTCTTCTAATCCGCCATTTACACCAAAGTTTGTGTCTCTTTGTTCCGATGCTATGCATGAGGCTGAAAAACCCAAAAATATCATCTCAGCCACAACACCTAGATTACAAGGGCATTGTCATGAATCAAAGAGCCTGGGCATTCCTCTGCATCCCACTTCTTATGGGTTTTGGATGTGCGTCCTCACTGAGGAACAAAATCCCCGCGGAGCCCAATGCACCCCAAGATAAACTTGATATCAGTACTGATAAAGAAGCCTCTGAAGTCGAACCCAACGCCCCGGAGAGGCCGGTTACCTACGTACTGTCCGGGAGTCTTGGCGTCGAGAATGTCACTCTCTACGGCCTGCCGGGTGATCCCAATACCCAGGCCAATGGCACGTACAGGGTCACTCTCGCTGAAGGCTGGTCCGGCACAGTCACTCCCAAAAAGGAAGGTATCACCTTCTTGCCTCCGTCACGCACCTATGCGCCCTTCACGCAGGACATAGATTATGAAATCTATCTCCCACAGAAAATCTCGCCCCCCCTTCCCGATGTTGAGCAGACCACGCGTCAGTCCGGTTCTCAGGCCCTGACGGGCTGCCTCGAACTCAACGGCCACCCAGTGCCTGGCATCACCGTGCGCACGATCGCCACCTCCGCCAGCGCTGTCACTGATGCCAATGGGTGTTTTCTATTGCAGGTTCCCTCGGACTGGCAGGGAACACTCCGACTTGACGCCCCTGGTCCGACAAGGACCACAAAGGACCCGCAGCAAATCAATCCTGTGCTTGTGAGTATTGCACCGGTCGAAACGACTGACTGCGTTTCAGCCCCACCGGCTGCAGTCGAACCTGAGCCTGAACCGCCGGCTCCGGAAGCATCATTCATCACTCTGGGCCCCTCTTCTTTGTCCACGCAAGCCACCGAGGAGTTGCGTCATGACCTGAAGGTGATGTGCCGACTGCTGAGCGAGCAGGCTCTCGGCCTGTCCCTGGTCAAACGCGATCCCAACACCGAACCCAGGGCCATCTACATCCCGGATGATGGTGTACTATTTGACATCGGTATTGACTGGCCCCTGGTGGGTCAACTCCCGGAGCGCAATGTGCCTGATCAATCCATGCAGTGGCAAAAGGCCAGTGAGTATATCGACCGCCGGTATGAGCCCGAAGATATCCTGGAAAGGCTGCATTACATAAAGACTCGGGCCTATCTCGAAAAAATGACCGACTGTCTCGTGCATGCCTCCCACATCCGACATCTGGCTGACGACAGCAGTATCACCCTGCATATCTGGGGCCCTGCGCCCTCAAAAGACTGCCTGATACGGACCGATAAAAAAGCCATAGACGACCATGCCGAGGCAGTGTTGACCCAGGCAGCCTTTGCAGAACAGGTGACGCTCAAGCTTCACTGAAACAGCGGTCTCACAGGTCTGTCCTGACTCCGAGGCAGGCCAATTCATCGTCTTACTTGTGACGATACTGATTGGTAATGGGCAGGCGTCGATCCTTGCCAAAGGCCTTGGATGTGATGCGTACACCCGGAGGTGACTGACGACGTTTGTACTCGTTTAAATCAATCAGGCGAATCACCCGTCGAACCTCTGCCTCAGGCAGGCCCTGCGCAATCAAATCAGCGGCAGACTTATCCTGTTCCACATAGCCGGTAATGATCTGATCCAGCAGCTCGTAATCAGGCAGGGAATCACTGTCCTTTTGATCAGGCCGCAATTCCGCACTGGGCGGGCGCACAATGGTCGCTGTTGGAATCACCTCGTGTCCAGCCTGTTCGTTGATGTAGTAAGCCAGTTCATACACCAGGGTCTTGGGCACATCCTTGATCACGGCAAAACCACCGGCAGTATCACCATAAAGCGTGGAATATCCCACAGAGGTCTCGCTCTTGTTCCCAGTGGTGAGGACCAGGGCGCCAAATTGATTGCTCATCGACATGAGCAGTGTCCCTCGAATACGGGCTTGAAGGTTTTCATACGCAAGGCCCTGATCATGCCAGCCATCCACGCGCGCCAGTTCATGATTAAACTGCTTCAGGATCTGACTGATGGGCAGCGTATGGAGCTCGATATTCAGGTTCTCTGCCAGAATCCTCGCATCTGCAATGGTTTCGGGACTGTTGAAGTGAGACGGCATGGTCACACTGATCACATTCTCGGCCCCAATGGCAGCCACCGCAATGGCCGCAGTCACAGCCGAATCAATGCCCCCGCTCACGCCAAGCAGGCCCTTGTTAAATCCATTCTTGTGAAAGTAGTCTCGCGTCCCCAGCACCAGGGCCCGGTAGACCTCCTCCAACTTCGCACTACAGGCATCGGCCGGCTCTTTTTCAGACTGGACTGTGATCTGTCCATCAGGGCATGAGATATCCGTGATCAAGAGGTCTGTCTCGAAGGCCCTGGCCCGAGCCACAATCCGCCCCGCTTGATCAGTCACCATACTGCGTCCGTCAAACACCAGTTCATCCTGACCACCCACGAGATTACAGTAGCCCACGGCACAGTCGAAATGGTTGGCAGCCTGACCCATCACACGTTCGCGCCGGGCCAATTTCCCCACATCAAAGGGAGACGCAGAAATATTCAGCAGCAGGTCGAACTGTCCCACCGGGGCCAGCCACTGGGCCAGCCAGGGCAGATACCACAGATCAAAACAGATGGACAGGGCCACCCGTATGCCCTGAACCTCAATGACCAGGGGGTCCTGGCCGGCCTTAAAATACCGGGCCTCATCAAACACGCTGAAATTGGGCAGGCGTCCCTTGCGGTAGACCGGGCCGATTTGACCCTCACGGATGACAACTGCGGCATTGTAGGTCTCCTTGACCGTGCCCTCGGCCAATCCCACAATCAGGGTGCCCTTCGGGCATTTTTCAGCCAAACTCTGAAGGGCCTGGTATGTATCACTGAGAAACTGTGTCTTGTACAGCAAATCCTCTGGCGGATATCCACACAGGCTCAACTCAGGAAATACCAGCAGGTCCACCTGCTTGCCCTGGGCCTGTTGCCACATTGCCTGCATGCGATCCACATTGCCTGCCAGATCGCCGACCACAGCATCAAATTGTCCGAACGCCATACGCATGGCCAGATCCCTTCAAGAAATCCCAAAAGGATCATTGTAAACCATGCCCGCTCACCCTGCAACCGCAGCCGTTTCAATAGGGGATATTTACATACTTCAGAGAACCCGGACCCACTACCAACGCTGATTCTCCCGTCCTCTAACTTAAACGGCCGCTAAAGCACAAGGCCCTGCTTGTTCGAACGTATTGTGTCTCCGCTTCACTGCGACACAAGGCGGGATTCCTTCGCAAGGCCGGATTTCCCACAAACTTTGAAGCGAGACTGCGTAGCTTGTGACAGATCCTGGGCTTGGTGCAGTGAGACGGATGAAGGCATATTGGAATATTCCGAAGTCGGCGATCAAGGCAAGTCCATGGGATGGCATGAGATACACAGTCGCAGCCAAAGGGCTGTGAGACATTCGGCCCAGGCTCAGGGCGCCTTCGGCGTCAAACCCGATCGGACCTGCGGTCCGAAGCGGGTTCTTCATCCCGCCCTC
>JAIPFM010000152.1 GCA_021736645.1 Phycisphaerae bacterium
GCATCAGTTGCGCAGCCGCCTGGTTCAGGCAGCAGCTTCAAGGCGAAGCCATTGGCGCGGTGGTCCATGAAATGGTGCACGTGGTCCAGCAGTATGGACGTGCCAGACGCACCAGAGACAATGTGACGCGCACACCGGGATGGCTGGTGGAAGGCCTGACAGATTATATCCGATGGTATCTGTACGAACCCATGTCACAGGGCGCAGAGATTTCACAGGCGCGCCTGTCACGGGCCCGCTACGACGCCAGCTACCGGGTGACAGCCAATTTTATGGATTGGGTGATACGCAACTATGACAAAGATCTGATCAAGACACTCAATGCCGCGGCACGCGAAGGACGATACACAGAGGAGATCTGGAAGACGAGTACAGGCAAGTCTCTGGATGATCTGAACACGGCCTGGAAGGTGTATCTCCAGGACAAGATTGACACCCTGGCAGCCATCAACAAACTCACGCCCGAGGAAGAGACTGCGGGATGGAAGCTCCTGTTTACCGGTCAAAACCTCGACGGTTGGCACAATTTCAAAAGCGACACCATCCGACCCGGCTGGAAGGTCCTCAATGGTGCCCTGGTCTGCGTGGATCCACACGATGCCGGTGACCTCTGCACAGGGGATCAGTTCGACTGGTTTGAGCTGAACCTCGAATACAACATCTCTGAAGGCGGCAACAGCGGGATCATGTACCATGTCACCGACGAAGGAAACGCCGCCTGGGCCACGGGTCCGGAATTCCAGTTGGAAGACAATGAAAAGGCCGCGGACAAGGTGCGGTGCGGCTGGCTCTACGCCCTGTATCAGCCGCCCATCGATCCCAAGACGGGCAAGACCCTGGACGCCACCAAACCGGTGGGCCAGTGGAATCAGGTCCGCCTGATCATCAGTCCGGACAAGTGTGAACACATCATCAATGGGGTGTCCTATTTCACGTACGTGCTGGGCAGCGACGATTTCAACGATCGCGTCAAGAAGAGTAAATTCGGACGCATGCGGCTTTTTGCCAAATCCGGCAAGGGTTATATTGCACTCCAGGGGGATCACGGCCAGGTCTCGTTTAGAAATATAAAAATTCGCCCGATTCCGGTCGAAAAGTAGCCGATACTGAGATTGTACACACAGGGCTATGAAGACCATTTTCATAGCCCTGTTTCATTGATTAAAGCCCAGGGTGATGGACGCATGAGAAAGACTCACAATCGATGGACACACCGTTTGAACCTGTTCCTTATGGGCTGTCTCGTCGTGGCCTTTCAGACTGTGCTGCGAGCACAGGATTTTGTAATCACGGAATTCGCGGCAGTCAATACGTCCGGTCTCCAGGATGAAGACGGAGATTTCAGCGACTGGATCGAAATCTACAATGCAGACCAGGCCCCTGCATCGCTCCTTGGATGGTATCTGACCAACAACTTCGAAGATCCCAGTCAGTGGGAGTTTCCGGACGTGATCGTGCCTGGCCAGGGGTTCGTGGTTGTCTTTGCCTCAGGCAAGGACAGGCAGGACCCTGCTGCATCCCTGCACACCAACTTCAAGCTCAATCGAGACGGTGAATACCTGGCACTGGTACATCCGGACGGTGTCACTGTGGCCTCCGAATTCGCCCCTGTATACCCCCGTCAGATCAGCAATGTCACGTACGGCACGTTCATGGCTGCGTCCACCACGTCCCTGGTTGACATGGAGGCTGTGGCGCAGTTCCTCGTCCCGAACAATGAGGCGTTGGGCACGACCTGGACTCGACCTGAATTTGACGCGTCTGCCTGGTCTTCGGCGATTCAGGGCCTGGGCTATGACCGACCTGACACGCACCATCCGATGCCTGAGGACGTGCCTCTGACTGATGTCACCAACCCGGATGACTTCATTGATCCCACGTCCTTTAATTCACCGGCCAATGAGGATGTGGCCAAGGCCATTGACAACAATCCTCAGACCAAGTATCTCAATTTTGACAAACTCTATGCTGGCTTTACTGTCAGAACAGACGAGTTGTCTGTGGTGGAGGGCCTGCGTCTGACCTCGGCCAATGACGCACCGGACAGAGACCCCACCACCTTTGTGCTGTCAGGCTCTTTGGATGGCCAGACCTTTGTGCCCATTGCAGCAGGCAACATCCCAAATTTCTCGAATCGCTTCATGACCATGGAAATCCGGTTCGCCAATGATCGGGCCTATACGCATTACCGGCTGCTGTTCCCGACCGTACGCCAGGCCAATGCAGCCGTGGCCATGCAGATTGCAGAGGTCGAGTTTTTGGGACGCATGGGACCGGCGCCTATCGCATTCAGTGACGTGATCAACACGGACCTGGAAACTGCCCTGTTCGGCCGGCAGACCTCTGTGTATGTGCGTCTGCCTTTTGCCGCTCACGCCAATCAACCCTTGAATGCCCTGGCATTGCACGTGCGTTATGACGACGGATTTGTGGCGTACCTCAATAGCGTGGAAGTGGCCCGATCCAATGCACCGGACACTCTGGACAGCCACGCCGCAGCCCTGGAGGATCGCCCCCGCAGCGAGGCCGTGATTGAGGAACGGTTCAGCTTGACAGAATATACGGATCTTATTCAGCCGGGCATGAACGTGCTTGCGCTGCACGCCCTGAACGACTGGACAAAGAGCCCAGACTTTCTCATCCAGGCCTGGCTTGAAAACACAGACATGCAGGTCCTGGACACCGGCTATTTTGACGCCCCGACACCCGGCCAGGTCAACAGTGAACTGAGCCTGGATCTGGTGGCGGACCCCGTGTTTGACTGGACGCGGGGGTTTTATGACATGCCCGTGGATGTCACGATCCAGTCTGCCACACCGGATGCACAAATTCGTTACACCACGGACGGCAGTGTCCCCACTGAAACACATGGCAGGATTGCCCTGGGGCCGGTCCATATTGACCGCACCACGACGCTCAGGGCCGCAGCCTTTCGTGAGGCCTGGCGGCCATCCCGGGTCGTGACCCAGACCTATCTCTTTCTCGATGACATTGTCCAGCAGGATCAGGCGCAGACACTGGCAGCCGGTCTTCCTGCCTCTTGGAACAATCAACCGGCGGATTACGGTCTGGATACGCGTGTTATCGGCAAGAACAGTTTCAATGGCAAGTATGCTGCGTCTCTCAAAGATGACCTGAAATCCCTGCCCTCGATGTCCCTTGTCATGGACGTCGATGATCTCTTCGGTACGCAGGGCATTTACGCCAACCCCACTTCGCGGGGTGACAACTGGGAACGCCGCGCGTCCCTGGAACTCATCTACCCGGATGGGCAGGAGGGTTTCCATGTCAACGCCGGGATCCGCATCCAGGGCGGGGCCTTTCGGCGATTTGATTTGACGCTCAAGAAATCCTTCCGCGTCATATTTCGTGAGGAATACGGGGCAGCCAGATTGAACTACCCGCTGTTTGGACCGGATGCGGTGGATTCGTTTGACAATATCACACTCCGCGCCAACAGCAATGACGCCTGGAAATACGGCGGCGGAGGCGCCCTGTACGTACGAGATGCGTTCGCCATGGACACGATCCGTGACATGGGCAATGTCTCATCTCACAGCATCTTTGTTCATCTCTACATCAATGGATTCTACTGGGGCGTGTACAACCCTGTGGAACGGCCGGATGCCGCCTTTTCCGCGTCCTATCATGGGGGCGTCAAGGACACCTGGGATGCCATCAATCAGGACTCTACGCCGGACGGCAACTACGACGCGTGGAACCGCATGCTGAACATGCTGAAGCAGGATGTCACGGACTCAGCCGTGTATCAGAAGCTCCAGGGCAACAATCCCGACGGCACGCGCAACTGGGACTTTGAAAACCTCCTGGACGTGGACAACATGATTGACTACATGATCATGAATTTCTATGTGGGCAACACGGACTGGCCCCACAGAAACTGGTATACCGGGCGAGATCGTGAGGGCGACCAGGGCTTTCAGTTCTATCCGTGGGACACGGAGACCGCCCTGTCGGGCCTGGGCACAGACCGCACAGGCGTCACCGGGGCCGTGGCCACGCCGTATGCTGCCTTGCGTGCCAATGCCCAGTTCCGTCAACAATTTGGAGATCATGTATACAAACACATCAGGCCGGGCGGTGCTTTGTATGTCAATCCCCTGGCTCAAAAATGGGACCGGACCCATCCGGAAAACAACCGCCCTGCCGAGAGGTTCGCAGCCCTGGCTGATGAGGTTTTCCAGGCCGTGGTTGGCGAATCCGCACGCTGGGGAGATCAACTCAACAACTCGCCCTACACGCGCGACGAACACTGGCTGGGGGCACGTGACAATCTTTTGAACAACTATTTCCCCTTTCGCACAGAAAGACTGGTCACGCAGCTTCGTAATGCAGGTCTGTACCCGCACATTGATCCGCCCACCTTCAATCAATCAGGGGGACCCGTGGATCCGGGATTTGAATTGGCCATGACGGCCCCTAAAGGGACCATCTACTATACCACAAACGGCGATGATCCCTTGACGCCCGTTGAAATTGAGACCGTGTTTTCACACACCCTGATGAGTACGGACAGCGTCAAGAAGGTGCTGGTGCCGTCAGTGGCCAATGGCGGCAGTACCCTGGGCACAACCTGGCTCGCGCTCGATGGCGTGGACGACAGCCACTGGATGTCCGGGACATCGGGCGTGGGCTACGACAATGCCACGGATTACCTTGGGTTTATCGGCATTGATGTCACTCAAGACATGCGCGGCAAAAACAACTCCGTGTATATCAGAATTCCCTTTGACCTTGACAATGCCATGCTCAATTCGCTCAACAGCATGACACTGAGGATGCGCTATGACGATGGATTCGCAGCGTATCTCAATGGCACGCGCATCGCATCCGCCAATGCCCCGGGCACACTCACGTGGAACGCGACTTCCACTGCAAACCAAAACGATGCGCAGGCCATACTGTATACCGACTATGATCTGGGAGCCTTCATCGATCTGCTCCAGCCTGGCCAGAATTTGCTGGCCATTCAGGGACTCAATGTGTCTTTGAACAGTTCCGACTTCCTGATCGATACGGAACTCGTTGTGGCGGAACGTCACATCATTTCAGAAGAGCCCACAGCCCTGAAGTACACACAGCCCATTGTGCTGGATGATCTAACAACCATCAAGACACGAGCATTCGATGGTCAGGAATGGAGTGCCCTGAATCAAGCCACCTTCACAGTGGGACAACCCAGACTGGTCATCACGGAATTGAACTACCACCCCTCGGATCCCACGCCTGAAGAGATCTCCGCAAGCTTTGCCCTGGACAATGACTTTGAATTTGTGGAGCTTGTGAATGCAGGACTCAGCACCCTGGACCTCGCCGGAGCCAGGTTTACGGATGGGATCGAGTTCGATTTTTCAGAGGCCTCTGTGACACTCATGGCCCCCGGGCAGATCGTGCTGCTTGTGGCCAATGACGCAGCCTTTGACATGCGTTACGGCCCGGACCTACCTGTGATCGGACAGTATTCGGGCAAGCTCTCCAATGCCGGGGAGCATCTGGAGATCATGGACGCCCAGGGAAACGTGCTCACGACCTTGACCTACGGCACCAGCAGTCCCTGGCCCACACAGGCAGACGGACAGGGACCCTCGCTGGAATTAATGGACCGCATGGGCCAGACTGATACCCCTGAAAACTGGCAGGCCAGCGGACAACTCAATGGCACCCCGGGACAATGACAGAGACACCTATACGGTCTTCTTCTTCTTCAGCAGACTCGGGTAGTCCCGGCTGACCTTCAGAATCAGTTCGCCGAAGAGTGTGTTGGCCCAGGCAAACCATTTACGTGAGAAGTCCTTGGGATTGTCCTTGTTAAAGGATTCATGCATGAAGCCCGTGCCCGCGTGCGTGGCCTTGAGCATGTGCAGACACGCCAGAACTTCTGATTCATCATCGCTGGTCAACGCCCGAAGGATAATCCCCATGGGCCAGATGCCCTGCTTGCCCGTGTGAGGACTGCCGTACCCTTCGGCCGCCTTGCCGCGCACATACCAGGGATTGTCCTGGCTCATCAGGTATTGACGTGTTCGCCGATAGATGGGGTCTTCGGGTTTGTGAATGCCCAGATAACTCAGTGACATCAAGCTCGGGACATTGGCATCGTCCATGAACAGGTGATTGCCATACCCGTCCGCTTCATACGCATAGATGCGCCCGTAGATCAGATGTTCAGCTGTGCCCCAGTGCATGACGGCATGTTCCACTTCGTTGGCCAAATCCGAACACTCCCTGGCAAACTCCGCATTGTCCAGCGCGGTCGTGTAGATCACGGCCAGTTGACGCAGAGACTGCACGGCAAACAGATTGGAGGGTACCAGGAACGGCAGGTTGGTGGCATCGTCTGAAGGCCGGAACATGGAGCAGATCATGCCCACAGGACGGGACGGACGACCGGTCCCGTTGTACAAAGGCGCATCAGTCATGCGAGACGTGGTGCGCTCAAAGTAATACGGGCTGGTCCCGTCTTTGCGTTGTTCCGTCTTGAAGGTTTCGACAATGCGGTGCATGGCCCTGTCCCAGTCTGCATCGAAGACTGAAGCGTCGTGGGTCAGGCGATAGTATTCATTGGCCAGACGCACCACATAACAGAGGGAATCGATTTCCCATTTGCGTTCATGCACACCGGCCTGGGGGGTGGGCCGATCCGAGGCCCATTCCGAGGCCTTTGTCATATCCTTGTAAAACGCATTGGCATAGGGGTCGAGATTGACACACTTGGCCTGCCGATTGATCAGGCCCTGGATCATCAATGCCAGTTTCTTGTCATTGCGGATCAGAGGCATATACGGCCACACCTGACAGGTAGAGTCGCGCAGCCACATGGCGTCAATGTCACCGGTGATCACAAACGTGTCCGGCTTACCGTCAATGACCTCATAGTCCACTGTGGTGTCCAGCGTGTTCGGATAACAGTTCTCAAACATCCAGGCCAGTTCCGGGTCCTGAATCTGATCCTTGACCTCCAGAATGGTCCGGTCCACAGCGTGACTGACGAACGTGCGTTTACCCAGAGGCGGACGGTTTGAAACAAATACGCTGGCAGTCTGTGCCTGCAGAATGGCCCCAGGTACACCCACACCCAGAGTCAAGGCTGCGGTGTTTTTTAAAAATTCACGTCGCGTGCCCATAACAGTCTCCTAGACAATCGCTCTATGAGCGTGCATCCAACTGATTCAAAGCATACACATACGCACCTATGGACACGGCCTCACTGGTGTCCAGCACGGCATGGCCAATACCCAGACGTTTGAGTGAGTCATAGGGCATGGTCTTGTGGGTGCCCGGGATGGTGATCTGCTTGACACGGCCCTTGATGAAATGGGCGCAGGCTTCTTTGTTCTCCAGGTCATAACACTTTTGTACGATCCTGGGCAATTTCTCACCTTTGTAGCTTTCAATGGTACCGTTCATTTCCTTGAGAATGGCGTCAATAAACAAAGGATACGCATTGGCCAGGCCGCCGCCAATCACGATCAGCCCGTCCATGAGGGTAATGGCATTGGCCAAAGCATCCCCAATCACCTCGCCCAACTCAGCAAACGCCTGCAGGGCCGCGGCTTTATTGCCGGGTTGCTGGCCCTGCCCAATCTGGTAAATATCCTTGGGTGAAGGTACATCTGCCGGGTCAAGACCTGCGGCCCTGGCATAGGACCCCTGGACCGCACGGATACTCACGCCCTCTTCAGCAAAGCACTTGGGATGACGTTTGTTGCGTGTGATCCAGATCTCACCTGCTGCAGAATTGTCACCCAGATAGAGTTGACCGTCCGCCACAATACCGGCACCAAACCCTGTACCCAGTGTAATACCGAAGAGCTTGTTAAAGCGTTTGGGAGAACCCGCCTCCTCGAGCATCCGGTTCACCTTGGGCAGCAAACCGCCAATGGCCTCACCATACACGAACAGGTCCCCGTCATTGTTGATGAACACAGGCACACCAAAGGTCTCTTCCAGGAAAGCACCCAGCGCCACGCCCCCTGCATATGCAGGCAGGTTGCCCATGTTGTCGATGATGCCATTTGGGTAATCCGCAGGCCCGGGAAAGGCAAAGCTGATGGCCACGGGCTTCTCGTCCAGTTGCGACATCACAGACCTGAAGCCCTGGACCATGGAGTCCAGGCTCTTGTCCAGGTCCTTGGCATGGGCAGGCAGACGCACGGGCGTGACCACCTCGTTCTTGCCCTGCATGGCGGAAAACACAAAGTTGGTGCCGCCTGCGTCCAGGGTCAGCACGATACGTTGATCTGATTGGTAATCCATGATTCAAAATCCTTACTGAAGTTCTGCAAACTTCAAGTTTTCAGTTTTCAGGACACAGTGCCAAAAACGCCTTTTTCAGAAAACTGCCTACAGAAAACTGAACACCACAGGGCTTTCTGCAAAAGTCCTGTTTTAAAATTAGGCAGCAGCGGTTTTTTTGGAGCCCTTCAACGAGAGCATCAGCAGATAGGCAAAGCAAAGCCCAGGTACCACAAAGGCCAGGCTATAAGACATGCCTGAATCAATCAAGTGACTCATGATTAATTGCACTATCGCACCTCCTGAAATGGCCATACACATCAAGCCGCTCAACTCGTTGGCCCGCTCAGGACGCTCTTCTACCGTGATGGAGAACAGCATTGGCCAGATATTGGCAAAGCCAAAACCTGCGGCCACCACACCAACAATCGTGATTGCTTTGGAGGCACCCAGCATAATAATCCCAGCACCGATCACCCCCAGCAAAGCAGACAATCTAAAACAAGTTCTTGGCGTCATGATTTTCAGAATGGGACTTCCTAACAAACGCCCGACAGTCAACATCAAAAAGAAGAGTGTGGGGCCATACGTATTGGCTGCATTTTCATTCAGACCAAACCCCATCAGGGTTGGCTTGAGAAAACGGCCCATTGAAACCTCAGCACCAACATAGAGAAAGATACCCAGCACAGCCATCATGAAGATTGGCTCCTTGAGCAGGCTCAGGCTTGAACCAATACTGGGCGGCACTTCAGCCTTGGTCTCCTCGATCTTGAGGAAAGTCACAGTCACAAAGGCCAAGATCATCAACCCGCAGAACAAAGGAAACGCCGCCCGAAATCCCATACCGCTAAAGACCGCGATCGTTACAATGGCAGTCACGATCCAAGTGGAAGCCGTCATGCCCACGCCCTTGATACCTTGAGCCAGTGCCAGGTTACTGCCATATTTACCTTCCTCACTCACGTCACGCATAATAGGGTTCCCTGCCACCTGCAGAAATGTGGTCCCAATGCCCAGAGCAAAGATGCAGCCCAACAAGATAGGGAACGGCGGCTGATAAATGGACGGCAAAACCAAAGCCGCAGCATTCAAGCCCAGCCCGAGTAGTAACAGTCTCTTTTTACCGATACGCGCAGCCAGCAAACCACCTGGTACACTGAAGATTGCAAAGGCGATGAAGACGACAAATGGCAGAAGGCTCGCCATAAAGTTGCTTAGATTGTATGCTTCTTTAACAGCATCGGAGTTGGGGCCCATGGCATCGGCCAGACCCATCAGGAAAAAGGCCAAAAAGATCGGGAGCGTGTTAAATCTCATACAGTGTCCTTTCATTGGTGGCGGTTGATCCATCAGATCATTCGTGCCGGATTATTTTGTACAGGTTTTACTCGAAATAGGGGTCACACTAAAGACTTTTTTGCAGCCAATTCCCAAAACCTAGTGTTTTTTAGGCACACCGTGAGACCTTGAAAAACCGCCTCACTGGATTACAGGGAAATACAAAATGGGGCCAATACCGGAACACACAATTGAGCCCCCCCCCCTCTGTTCGCACAAGAAAACCTCGATTCATCCAAGATAATTCCAATTTCCCCAGTTTTTTAGTAAAATCCACATCACATTGGCTCCACAACTAGGCTGTTTTGTGTTAAGATAGTATCGTTTGTTGGAAAACACAGGGGTTGTACACAAATTACATGGATTCACAATAAGGAATGAGACTGATGAAAAAGAAGGCTTTTACACTCATTGAACTGCTGGTTGTTATCGCTATTATTGCGGTGCTCATGGGGATCTTGATGCCGAGCCTCAGGGCGGCACGCGATCAGGCAAAACGCATCCATTGCATCAGCAACGTGAAGACACTGTCCCTGGGCTGGGTCATGTATGCCGAGGAAAACGACAACAAGCTCGTGCGTGGCCACACTGATCCGGGATGCTGGGTTCTCCGCGCTGATGCCAGTATGACAGTCGAACAAAAGATGCAGACCATCCGTGACGGCCTATTGTATCCCTATGTGGGCAAGGAAGTGAATGTGTACCGGTGTCCTGCAGACAACCGTCTCCAAGACATCGCCTTTAACACCTTTAGAAGCTTCTCCATTGCGGGCGGGGCCAATGGCGAGGGGTCTGGCGGTTCCACCGTGGCCAAATCCCTGTTGGATATCAAACGGCCCGGTGAAAAATATGTGTTTGTGGAAGATATCGATCCCAGAGGATACAATATTGGGTCCTGGATCATGAGTTTCAACCCCATCCACTGGATAGATCCTTTGGCCATGTGGCACAATGAACGCAGCACCATGGGCTTTGCAGACGGCCATGCCGAGATGCATAAATGGGTGGATCCCAGCTTTATCAAGTGGGCCAAGAGCGCCATGTATAGTGCAGACAATGCCTGGCCCGGGTTTAACATGCAGCACCCTGCCACTGAAACAACGGACATCAAGTGGATGGCCAAGGGGTACCCCTGCAAAAACTATCAAGGCAGGATCTAGGACTGCATCCCCCAAAAATCATCGAACTGATACGGCTTGCAAGGCCTTCTGCGTCTTGCAAGCCGTTTTGTTTAGACGCTCTAACAAATCCATGTTCGTGACGAGGTCGAGCGAGAAGGCCGAGGCCAAGGCGGCACGCGGAAAAGGCCCGGAAGCGTGCCGAGGCACGTTGAGGACGTTTTTCGTGTGCCAACGCAGGAATCGGTTTTTGCAGCCGACCGCAGTAGACCATGGTTTTGTTAGAGGGTCTTACTGCACTGCACCAGATTCGACAGGCGTCCACATCAGACTTGAACCCGGTTGCCACGCTGCCTTGGTATTCCACGCATTCGGATTCAACACCTCAGGAAACCTCAGAATCAATGCATCACCCTGTCCGTCCGTTTCAGCATACCATCCATCTTCGTACTGGAACGCAGCCACCATACCTTCGGTCGAGTCATACACACGCAGCATTTCCCCGCTGTTGCTGAGCTTTCCCTGGTACTGCCCTGCAATCAAATGCGTCAGGCCGGTGCCATATCTGGATTCAAATGCAGCCTGATCCTTCACAACCAGCACAGACGCTTCAGGCGCCAGACTTTGGACGAGGCTGTCACGGAAACCAAAGGACACGCCACTGGCGATAGACACGCCGGACAGGTCCAGAATCGTGTCGCCCACATTCATTAGAACGATGTACTCAAAATCTTCTGCGTCCACAGGCAATTCCCCGGATGATGGGTCGGCTTCTGGGGCATGGTACATGATCTCCGTGACTCTGAGATTCGCTGAAATCGGACCGGCCGTAAAATACGCCTCTGCCATTCCACTCCATGGGCTGTACTTGCCGAGGGACAGGATGCGTGCCCGAACCAGCGTCATCTGATCAAAGGTGATGGACTGGCCCGTGTACTGAATGGCACGGCTGGAGATGGAACCCGGCACCTGCGTGCTGTCCACGGCATTGGCGTCAGCCATCACATGAGGATCCGACCCGTCCAACGTGTAGTAGATCACACCAGCCCCTCCGGGATCACTCATGCTGAAGGTCTGGCCTGCCGGGACATAGCCCTGAGAAGGCAAAAATACCGGGGGACTGACAAACTGGGCGTCCACCCAGGCCGTGCGCCTGGCCAGCCAGTCTTTCAGTGCACCAATCTCCTGGGCATATCCCCCATAGCGAGGGCCTGCACCCGGCCATCTGGCCTGATTTCTGACCTGGGCTTCCTTGATTTCTGCGACCATGTCATCTATCAGACCATTGATCCGCTCATCACTGAATGTCGTCTGTCTCAACTCGGTCCACCGATCAATGTACCGCTGCCAAAACTCAGGGTCTTCAAACAAACGATTCCACCACACATAGCCCAGATAATCGGTGCCGTCTCCGGATCCATGCCAGGTGGCGGGATTGTCATCACGACCATCCGCAGAATTTAAAGAGCGATCAAAATCCCAGATCGGCCCCATATGAAGCCTTCCGTCCCGTGGTTTGTACAGATGCGTACTCAAACGCAGGGCATCCACATTCATGGCCAGCATATTGAGCAGGTTGTGGTCCACAAACGAAGCCACGTCTATGAAGCTCGCATAGCCCAGTAATGGATCTTTGAAGACAGGGCCATACAGCGCATCCTCAAAATCATTCAAATAGGCCCTGATCCAGGCAGACTGGGCCTGCGTGATGTCATCTTCTTTGGGAGACACATAGCAGAAAGTCCCATCCCCATAAGTCGGGTTGCCCCTGGCCGTCCTGAATCCCGAGTCCCCTGAATCCGGACGGTCGATCTTCAGCATGTATCCCCCGCTGATCCTGGGCTCTGTGGTATCCCAGGGCTCCAGCGATTCGACATCCACGCGATCGGCATCACGCTTGATCTTCTCCATGAGGATATACAATCCCACATAGTCTTTCTCTGAGACCCTGTCACGACCGGTATTGACAAACACCTCGACAAATCGCGTGCGCACAGCATACCTGCCAATTTGCCGACTCAACTCAAACATGAACGCATTGTTGATCAGGGCACGGTCAAACGAATACGGGGCATACAAAATCCAATCCGATTCCGCCGGCATACCCAGGATGGACACACCCAGGTCGTGACTGCCACTGTCCCAGAGTTCAAGCCCATAGTTGCGCTTGGGCGAACCGGCCGTGCTCCTGCCCCGTGTCTTTATGCCGGTAGCCCCAATGTAATCCGCAGGGCCGGTGATGTGCGACCGTCCTGAGTCATCCCGATCGATAAACGAAGAGGTCACCTTCCGGTACGATCCATAGATCACCTGTTGTCCCTGGGTCTCTACAATCACGATGGGCAGGTTGGAACTGAAATCCTGGACATCCTGGTTCAGAGCGATGTACGTGGCACTGGCCACATCACTGGGCACCAGGCCCGGCTCAAAGGTACGGCACAGAACCTCTGTGGTGTCCCTGATGTCTATGGGATCAGTATACAGGGTGGAGGCGTCAGTCGGGACAGACCCATCCAGTGTATACCGAATGTCTGCGGTGGCGCTCAGCGCCGTTAATGAAAGCGAAAAAGGCGTAACAAAAGCCGTGCCCGGCCTCGAAAACTGAGGCCTGTCAGACACACGCGAACCGCCTCCCCGGTTGGGCAGACCCGGCGTGGCCTCCGTAAAGAACCGTATCTGGTTCCCACAGAGACCATACGATACGTCTGTCACCTGCGGTGGGTAACCCATGATGTCACCGGAAACCACCTCACCCTCAGGATTGACCAGGGCCAGGTATTCTCCATTCTGATTGAGTTCGAAGTTGGTATGATAGCGTCCCAGGTCATCCTGGTAGGGAAAGTTCTCCGGGTGATCCTCGGCCAGAATCCCCGAGGCATGCACCACATAATAGGTCTCAGCGCCCAGTAAAATCCCTGGCAAGGGCCATTTGGTCAGGTCATTTGGATCATCGGTCAATGACCACCCGCTCAGGTTGAGGGTGTGTGTGCTCGCATTGAAGATCTCGATCCAATCTGAAAACACCGTGTGATGATTGACCTGCGTGGCATAGGTCGTGTCATTGCTCGCCATGATTTCCGTGATCATGAGTGGGTTGTCCCCTGGTGCCTCGGTCCACGGACAATCCGGTTCAGCCACGCGGATCACCACGGTGTCACTACCCTCCAGACCGCGGTCGTCCCACACCTGGAGCTTCAAGGTATAGACACCGGGGACTGGAAACACCACCATGGCATTGGGCTCAGAGTCTGTGCCCATAAAATCCACATCCAGGGAACCCGCAGAGGACCAGAGCACGATCAGATAATTCGGGTCCTGAGCTGCCACATTGCAGGGATCATCATCATAAATACTCGAATGCATCTGGAGCCAGGTGGGTGTATCCCCCTTCCAGGCAATCTCTCTATCGGCCCCTGCATCGACCACAGGCGGCATGCCCCCTTTGGGCGTGGCCAGAAATTCAACCTCCGCGATCTGCACGCTGTTGGCACCCCCTGCGTTTCGTACAGACGTGAACAACAACTGATAGTGCGCATAGGCCGTATTGTTTTGAAATACGATGGGTGTGGTATTCTTTGTGAAACGGGGCCAGGCCGCGGCCTGGGCAAAATCCACGATCACCTGCCTGGCGATCAGCGTGTACGGCCCGTTGATACTCGTGTTGGAGCCGGACAGTTCAAAGGCCACGGGATCACGTTCCACTGCATCATTCGCCGTTGTAAAGGTCAGGCCTGTTACCACGCTGGCACCCATAGCCGGTGTGACCTGAAAGCCGGTGGACTGGGTTTCGCCTTTGAAGTGAAGATACTTGGTCTGAATATTGTCATCAATGGCCAAAGGCGGCGCTTCGCCACCGGGCCAATCCGAATCATTGGGCACGCCTTGAACAAAGTCGCCAGGGGCAGTGATATCGATCTGCGCAGGAACCTGGGTGAAAAAAAGTGCTGTGATTGTCAAGATCAATGTTTTCATCAAACTCACCTGCTCCCGGACTTTCCAACTCT
>JAIPFM010000153.1 GCA_021736645.1 Phycisphaerae bacterium
GTGTCCCATCCCACCATCTCCCTCGAGTGCATTGAGGCCTCGAACGTGCAGGCCGGAGAGCCGGGTTCTGTTTTTCGGTTTGGGGATATTTTCTAGTTTTCGAGTTATATTGAACGCTCGGCCTGGAACTATATTAAAAAAAGGTAGACCTAAAGGGTTTTTATCCTGTCATAGTTATTATACATTTCTTGATTCATACTGTCTGTCGCCCCTTAGGTCTAAAAAACCCAGTTTGTCATATTTTGTTGAGATGGCTCCTGAGGGCGTTGACGCATTTTTTATCCAATTTCTAGTGCTTTGTCACACTTCAAGTTCAGGGTATACGCAGCACCCGAACATTTAAGTGCGACACAGCACTCAGTATCATTCTTCAGTCTTTTCATATCTTGAGCGTCCCTCTAATTGCCGGCTAGGCCCTACCTAATCGCGTTTCGAACGCCCTGACCCCTAGCCCCTAAACCCTTTCACGTCATCTCACGTCCATTGGAGTTCATCGCTCTCAAGTCCATTGTCAGAGATGAAAACCCTTGCGGCACAGCGCGTCTTTGGTACGCGCTCTATTGGGCTCTGCGTGTGAGCAGAGTCCCTCATGTCATGAATAATTTAATAGCATACACGACTTGAGAGCGTTTTGTGCCGTGCAGGATTCTGGCAGAGAAAGGAGTTTTATTATGAAACGTCAAGGTTTTACACTGGTCGAGCTGTTGGTTGTGATTGCAATCATCGCTCTGTTGATGGGTATTCTGATGCCCGCGTTGGCACGAGTCCGCCAACTGGCCTTCAGAATGACCTGCGGCACGAATCTGTCAGGTATCGGCAAGGCCATGCTGCTGTATGCCAATGACAACGACGACGAGCTGCCCAAGGCAGGGGGGCGCACCAATACCTGGCTCCCTGGCGGTCTGGGTGCAAATTGGATGGCGCCGCTGCGGCAAACGGCTTACAGCATCACAAACAACACGGGTAAGGTGACTGTGAGCTCCAGTTTCTATCTGCTGGTCAAGTACGCAGAAGTCACGCCAAAGCAGTTTGTGTGCAAGGGTGAGAGCGATACCCGCGAATTCACCCTGGCCGAGGTGACAGGAACCACCCCAACCGGCAATTTGACATTGACCGACGCCTGGGACTTTGGTCCCGGCGGTACAGCCACCCCCACATACAGTTTCTGCAGCTATTCATACCACCATCCGTTTGCGAATTATGCCTTGACCACGACCCACGAACCGACCATGGCCGTGGCTGCGGACCGTAATCCCTGGATGACCACCGGGGCTGAGCGGGGTGAAGCCATGCTCTTTACTGACTTTATCCCGGATGAGGATAAAATTGCAGGGGCCAAAGGATCTTCTGAGCAGGCTCGTGTGGGCAATACGGACGCACACCAGTTGGAGGGTCAGAATGTGCTGTTCCTGGACAGCCATGTGAGTTTGGAAAAGCGGTCCTACTGCGGCACGGAGATGGACAACATCTACACCGCGGCCATGCCCAATGCGGCCAAGACCACTGCAGATTACTACAGAGGTCAGGCGTTTGGGGGGATTGCCCAAAAACCTCTCAATCGTAAGGATTCCTTCCTCATCAATGAAGGATCGGGTGTGAGCACAGGCGGCAGGTAAGCCACAGGCTGATCTGAATCATAGAGGTGCGGCAGGGCTGACTCGGTCAGGCCTTGCCGCACCTCTTGTATTTGACGGCCAATTCTGCTAAAGTGCTCCACTGTTGACAGCATTTAAACAATCAGATTGAAGGGGTGCCTTGTTGTGCGGCACACATTTGCTTACAGAATACCCGCGAACTGCAGTCGGATAAACTAATGGAGTGGCTATGAATCGAATGCACTTTCTATTGGCATGGGCCTTTGCCTTGCTGATTTCAATGGGCCCGGCCGAGGCATCGCCGCTGCTCAGGGACGGGCTGTACGCCAAGGCCGTGGAAGGGCGTGTGGTGGCGATCTCGGATAAGGGCCCCTGGCTTTTTCAAATACAGAGCGACATCAAAGACCAGAATATTGTGGTGCCCGGAGGCACCCGTCTGGAACTCTTGCCCTGTGCCAAGCTGGAACAATTGCTGGATGACGCCAAGGTTGCGGCGCACACGGATATACGAATCTGTGCCAAGATCACGCAATATAAAGGCAAGAACTATCTTTTCCTCACGGATTATCTGCGTCTGGGCCAACCCTTGGTTCAGCCTGTCCCTGATCAGCCTGCTGAGGCCGATGCCCCGGCAAAGGTCAATCGTCTTCAAATACCGGAAGCCATCAAGATTCAGCGAGTGCAGCATCGCGTGGTGTACCCCCCCTCGTTGCCCAGGGATGCCAATGTTCTGGCGAATAGAATCCTGATCAATCGCTTTGGCTATGTGGAAACCGACAGGGATCAGAGGGTGTTTGTGTTTGATGGGCTTGGTTTTTCAGAAAAGGATCCACCCGTGAGAGTCTTGCCATGCCAGGTATTGGAACGTATTGAGCATGTGCAGAATTCCGGCGTGGGGCCCTATCGATTCAGCATTGCCGGGTTGACCACCACGTTTCGAGGTCAGCAGTACATTGCGCTTCAGAGGGCCTTTCGCGTGTTCAATCACGGCAATTTTGGGCAATAAGGACATATCATGAGTCAGTCTTTGGACAGCATTTTGTTCAACTATCAGGACCCGAATTGGTCAGACAAGCTTGAGTCTATTCACGAGGCGGCTCAGGCTGCGACCTATTTTGAAGATGGGAGCCCTGAAGATTGCGCATTGACCGGGATCATTCAGCAGGTCAGGCAGCAGAAAAACAAGGCTGTGCTGGACTATACCGGTCGTTTTGACCAGGTGGCACTCAGTGACACGCAATTGCGGGTCTCCCCTGAAGAGCTCGAGGCGGCCCACCAACAATTGTCTCCTGCCTTGCTGGCATCCCTCAGACTGGCCATCCACAACGTCCGAACCTATCAGCAGGCCATATTCATTGGCGACAAGATGTCGCACCCGGGTATTCGGTATACGTCCATTGATCGCGTGGGGGTGTGTGTGCCGGGTGCTTCGGCGCCATTGCCCTCCACTGTGATCATGACCGTGGTGCCTGCGCAGGTGGCTGGTGTCAGCGAGATCGCCGTGATGTCGCCGCCTCGTTTTGCGGGATCGATCCATCCGGTCATCCTGGGCGTGTGCCATGAACTCGGGATTAGAGAGGTGTATCGTATGGGCGGCGCCCATGGCGTGGCAGCCCTGGCGTATGGCACTGAAACCATCACACCGGTCCACAAAATCGTGGGCCCCGGCAATCAATGGGTCCAGATGGCCAAGCGAAAGGTCTTTGGCCGCGTGGATATTGACTCCATCGCCGGCCCCAGCGAGGTTCTGATACTGGCCAATGATCAGGCCAATCCTGCGTGGGTGGCTGCAGACATGTTGAGTCAGGCCGAGCATGACCCGGGCAGTGCCGTGGTGTTTACCGATTCAGTGGCCCTGGCTTCTTCGATCCTTGAAGCATTGAAACAGCAGGTGGTCCAGTTGGACCGTTCAGACAGAACCCTTGACTGTCTGCTCCGCTTTAGCAGCATTATCGCGTTTGACAGTATTGATAGTGTGGTTGAGCAGGCCAATCTACTGGCCACAGAGCACCTGGAGATTCAATGCGGGGACCAGACTCAGGCCGTGGCCGATCGCATCAGGAATGCAGGTGCCATGTTCCTTGGTGCCTATACCCCTGTTGCAGTGGGTGACTACTGGGCCGGCCCCAGCCATACCCTGCCCACAGGTCGAACCGCTCGATTTTTCAGTGCCCTGAGCAGTAATGACTTCATCAAGTCCACCAGTGTCATTGCCTATGATGCTTCAAAACTCCGGGATGCCTCGCCCCATATCGTGGCTTTGGCCATGACAGAGGGATTGGATGCCCATGCCAAGAGTATTGAGGTTAGATTCAAAAGCGCCCCCAAGCCCGGTCATTAATGACCGAAGCGGTCATCATCAGCCCAGAATGCTCATTGCGTCGCACTTGCCCGGAGGAAGTCTGCGCCTACCATCGCCATCTCTGGATCGCCCCTGACTTCAGCGACAAAAAAAGGCAATTTATTAATGGTCAGGGTGGATCGCGGTACGATATATGTGGTAATATAGGAGATTGGCGCAATATATGCACTTTCTATCATTGTATTGAGTTGTTTTTTAAATTGCGTACTCTTCCTTGTGCTCTAGGAAGTTCTTCGCAGAAGTTGAATTAAGATATTGGCTTCCTGGTGTGTCACCATGCGGCCTGCCGAGCAAGAACTATGAAGGAGAAGATCATGTCGAAAACCGCTTTTTATTGGGTATGCGTCTTTGCATTAACTCTGGGGTCTATGGCCAATGCTTCGACCATCGTGTGGGTCAATCAAGCCTATGATACAGATGTGGATGGTGCACAGGATGACCAGCCCTTTGTGGACCTGCTGGTTGACCAGGGATATACGGTCGATGTACAACAAGGCAACTGGACGACTCTGGATGCGGGAAAGATCGCTCAGCTGGAGGCTGCTGACCTGATCATCATCAGCCGTTCCACAGGCAGTGACCAGTATGCTGGGGATGCCACTGAGATCAGCCAGTGGAACGAGATAACCACGCCAATGATTCTCACCACGGCCTATATTCTGCGCACTTCACGCTGGCTTTGGATGAATACTACGACCGTGAACAATCTGACGGGCCCTGCCATTGAAGTGGTGGATGCCGCACATCCCATCTTTTCTGGTGTTAAAGTAGAAGGCGGCGCGGTCAATCTTGTGGACGGTACCACAGGGACCGGGCAGACATCTTTTATTGGCACCACGGACAGCAATGGCAAACTGATTGCTCAGACCGGCGCCAATGCGGCCATCGTGGAATGGGAAGCAGGCACAGAGTTCTATCCGGGCAGCGGTCAGACAGCCGGCGGTTCCCGTTTGTTCTTTGCCTGCGGCACCCAGGAATCAGGCGCCACACCTCAGGGTGGATTCAATCTGACAGACGAGGGCATAAAGGCCTTTTTGAATGCTGTGGTGTATATGATGGGTGGCGACCTGAACCTGGCCACGTCCCCCTCACCGGCCATGGATGCTGAAGATGTGTGGCAGGACGGTACGGTGCTCAAGTGGGTATCCAGTGCCACAGCCAAGGCGCACGATGTGTACTTCGGCACGAGCATGGAGGATGTCAATGATGCCAGCCGAAGTAATGGTCTGGGCGTGCTCCTCAGTCAGAACCAGGATGCCAATGCCCTGGCAATCGGACATTTGGAATTGGGTCAGAGTTATTACTGGCGCGTGGATGAAGTCAATTTGCCCGAGATCCACAAGGGCAGCGTGTGGTCTTTTACCGCGGAACAGGTGTCCAATCCGATTTCAGGTGACGTGATTACTGCCACCAGTTCCAGTGTCTCTACCAATGATCCGGATGTCATGAGTGCCGCAAGGACCATAGACGGGTCCGGGTTGACAGGTGATGCCCATTCCAATGCGGATGTGGATATGTGGCTCAGCAAAAACATAGATTTTACCCCGTGGCTTCAATACGAGTTTGACAAGCCCTATGAGTTGGACAAGATGATGGTCTGGAATGCCAATCAGGCCGTGGAGCCCTCCATTGGCTGGGGTGCCAAGGAGGTTGTGGTCGAAACCTCACTGGATGGTGTGGATTGGACTGTGGTAGACGGGATTACCCAATTCACCCAGGCCGCGGGTTCACCCGGGTATGTGGCCGATGATGTGTTTGCGTTGAACGGTCTGGTGGCCAGGCACGTGAAGATATCACTGACCAGCAACTGGGGCGGTCTGCCTGTGGGCGTGGGTCTCAGTGAGGTACGTTTCTATGCGATTCCCACCTATGCCAGAGAGCCCAAGCCCGCGTCAGGGGCTATGGATGTCCTGCCGAATGCTGTGGCGAGCTGGCGTCCGGGCCGGGGCGCCATCGAGCATACCGTGGCTGTGAGTCAGGATTCGGGGGCAGTCACCGGCGGCCAGGCGGTCGCTGACAATACCATGAGTCTGGAGTCATTCGATCTCCAACTGGGTGAGACCTACTATTGGAACGTGACTGAAAGCACGGACACTTCCGTGTGGTCAGGCGATATCTGGAATCTCACCATTGCGGACACCTTGATCGTGGATGACTTCGAGAGTTACAGTAACTTGAGTCCGGATCGTCCGTTCCAGACATGGCTCGATGGGTACGGCTATTCAGCGGATGAGTACTTCCCTGTAGAGTACCCGGGCAATGGCACGGGTGCCGGCATCGGTCATGACATCTGGAACATCAGCAGTCCGTACTATAATGGCGCCATCATGGAAATCGTGAACACGCCGACAGGCACCGGGCAGTCCATGCCGTTCTATTACAACAATGTCGGCGCTGCGGCGTCACAGACTGATCGCACCTTTGCTGTGCCTCAAGACTGGACCCTGGGCGGTGCCAAGACACTGTCCATCGCCCTGGCTGGCCGGGCTGACAATGGCGGCACGCTCTATGTCAAGATCAACAACACCAAGGTCACCTACGAGGGTGATATTACCCTGGGCCTGTGGCAGACCTGGACCCTTGATCTGGCCACGGTCAATACAAATCTCCAGAGTGTCACAAAGCTTCAGATCGGTGTGGATGGCAGTGGGGCATCAGGCATGATCTTGATTGACGACATCAAGCTGAGTGCAGACGCGCCTGGTTCAGGTAGTGATGGTCCTACCCTTGTCTGGGTCTCCTTCCATGGCGGTGATGACGCACCGTCAACCGCTGCTGCCGGTGCCGGTTTCACTGAGGCGCCTGACAAGCCATACACCGATCTACTGAAGGCCAACGGTTACAATGTGATACGATATGTCACGACCAATGCTCCCAATTCGGATGCCCTCAATGCCGCGGATCTGGTGATCATCAGTCGTTCGGTGGCCAGTGGCGGGTATCAGGATGACGGGGCCACGGCGTGGAACAGTATCACGGCCCCGATGATCATCACCGGTGGGTACACCCTGCGATCCAGTCGTATGGGCTTTACCACGGGGACCACGATTCCGGATACGGCCGGGGACATCACCCTGAAGGTCAATGATCCGAGCCACCCAATCTTTGCCGGTATTGAGCTGACTGGCGGGTCGATGGTCAATCCATTTGCCGGGATCGCCGTCTATCCTACAGACGGGACCACCGTGGCACGGGGCATCTCGGTCAATACCGATCCGCTGAATGCCGACGGCACACTCCTGGCCACGGTTGAGACAGCCGGTGATCCTGCGGCTGGTGGCATGGTCATCGGCGAATGGCAGGCCGGCGCCGCGCTGACACATACCGGAGGCGCTGGTACGGACATCCTGGGCGGCCATCGACTGGTGTTCCTGACGGGCGCTCGCGAAGCCAATGGCATTAGTGGTGACACGGCTGGCTTGTACGATCTGTATGAGGACGGCGAACAGATGCTTCTCAATGCCGTTGAGTACATGCTTCAGTAAAAGGGAACGTCATAGCTGAAGCTCTGCAAACTTCAGAGTGTCAGTTTTCAGACCTGTTTTGTCTAGGGCCCGGTAGTACACACTGTACTATCAGGCCCTTTTTTTATGGCCTTTGAAAGTGACTCGACAATGAATCTGTTGCATCAGAGGCCAGGGAGGGGTCTTATTTTTTTTCTCTGGCCATCACTGGTCATCCCCCTATAATCGGTGTTGACGCGTTATGTTAATCACGAAATCAATCAAGGAAGGGTATTGTGCATAGAATCCTGACCATATCGAATCGACTGCCTGTGTCAGCGATTGAAAAAGACGGCCATCTGGAATTTGTCAAGAGCGTGGGGGGGCTGGCTACCGGCTTGGCCTCACTCACCACACCGGTCAAGACCCATTGGATTGGCTGGCCAGGCATCGCCAGCGACGATCTGACCCCCGAGAGTCAGGCCCGGTTGGATCACCAATTGGACAAAATGGCCTGTTCGCCGGTCCATCTGTCTTCCCGGGATATTCAGGAATATTATCTGGGGTTCAGCAATGAAACGATCTGGCCGCTGTTTCACTATTTCAATCTGTATTGTCGATTTGACCAGGTTTCCTGGGAGGCCTATGTACGCGTGAATCAAGCCTTTTCTGAGGCGGTTTGCCGGAACTATGAGCCTGGGGATACCATTTGGATTCATGATTATCAATTGATGCTCCTGCCGGAGATGATTCGCACTCATTTTCCGGAGGCTTCCATAGGCTTCTTTCTACACATTCCGTTTCCCTCGTTTGAATTGCTCAGACTGCTGCCGTGGCGGGAGGAGATTTTACGGGGCCTGCTGGGCGCGGATTTGATTGGTTTTCATGAATATGATTACGCGCGTCATTTCTTCAGCAGCGTGTCACGAATACTGGGACACGAGCAGCACCTGGGGCACATTGCGTTCAACAATCGCATTGTCCGCGCCGACGCCTTCCCCATGGGCATCAACTATGAGCGGTTTTCTCAGTGCCTGAAAATGCCTGATGTGCAGGCTGCCGTGAATACACTCGATCGACAGAATCCCTATGAACGACGCTGGATTATTTCAGTGGATCGGTTGGACTACACCAAGGGCATTCCGAATCGTTTAGAGGCCTTTGATGCATTTCTCAGGGCCTATCCGGAGTACAAGCGCAAGGTCAAACTGGTGGTCGTGGCCGTGCCGTCCAGGGATGAAGTGGATCAGTACATTGAGCTTCGGGAACGTCTGGAATTGTTGACAGGTCGCATCAATGGCGAGCACGGCACCATTGACTGGACGCCCATTGCGTATCTGTACCGCTCCCTGCCGTTTGATGAATTGGCGGCGCTGTATCTCAAGGCGGAGGTCGCCTTGATCACGCCCCTGCGGGACGGCATGAATCTTGTCGCCAAGGAGTATCTGGCCACAAACAGCCAGATCAAGAAACAGGGTGTGCTGATCCTCAGCGAGATGGCAGGGGCTGCCAGTGAGTTGTCCGAAGCCGTGGTCATCAACCCCAGCAGCAAGGATGAGATTGTCAAGGCCCTGCGCACGGCCCTGGAGATGCCGCAAGAAGAACGGAAGCGAAAGAATTCGCTCATGCAGGATCGTCTTGCCCGGTACACTGTGGGACGATGGGCCAGCGATTTTCTGCACAGTCTGCAAGAAATTAATGTGATACAAAAAGAGATGGCCATGAAAAAGATGACGCAGGAAGCAAAAACTCAGTTGATGAAGGCGTATACCAAGGCCAGGAAACGGCTGTTTTTTCTGGATTATGATGGAACCCTTATCGGGTTCTTCCCGGACCCGGAAAGTGCGTCACCGGATGAACGCCTGGTGGAGATTATCGATCAACTGTCCTCTGATCCCAAGAATGAGGTGGTGATTATCAGTGGCCGCGACAAGCAGACTCTGACACGATGGCTGGGGAATCTGGATGTGAATCTGGTGGCAGAGCACGGCGCATTTCTTCGCCATCGTGGGTCGGGCTGGATGGTGAGGGAGACCCTTCCTACGGCCTGGAAAGATATGATTCAGCCGGTGATGGCCCGTTACGTGGACCGGACGCCCGGTTCGTTTGTGGAAGAGAAAAGCTATTCTCTGGTCTGGCATTGTCGTCGCTGCGACCCGGACCTGGCAAGGTTGCGCATGCATGAACTGCGGGACGCCCTGGTCTCCATGACCACCAACATGGAAATTGGTGTGTTTGAAGGCAGCAAGATTATTGAAGTGAAAAACATCGGTATCAACAAGGGGGCGGCCGCGGACATCTGGCTGGGAGGCCGACAGCATGACTTTGTGTTTGCTGCAGGCGATGACTACACCGATGAAGATATGTTTTCTGTGTTGCCTGACAAGGCTTATTCCTTTAAATTGGGACAGGGTGCGTCCAAGGCAAAGTATCAGCTCATGGGACCTGATTCGTTAAGGGCCTTACTCAGTGAATTTGCCGCTGTGTCATGACCGCGAAAGGTGAAATCGGGGGCCAGTATGAATAATTTGGATTATGGTGTCATCGGCAACTGTACCAGTGCCGCACTGATCAGCAAGACGGGGAGTATGGACTGGTGTTGTCTGCCGACCTTTGACTCTACTTCTGTCTTTGCCAAGCTTCTCGACAAGGACTGTGGCGGGCATTTCGCCATCAATCCAGTGGGGCATTATCGAATCAAGCAGACCTACATGGACAACACCAATGTGCTGGTGACATCTTTAGTCCAGGGAGAGGATGCCTTTGAACTGATCGATTTCATGCCACGCTATCGTCTGGATACCGGGGTGTACCATTGCCCGCCTGACGTGATTCGACTGGTCAGATATATCTCAGGGGCCCCCAGGATCAAGGTGGATTACCAGCCCAAGCCTGTGTATGCCAAGTATCCTCCCTGTTGTGTGGTGAACAGTCATTATGTCAAGCACTTCACCACCAAGGGCTCGTATGAATCTGTGTATCTGTACGCGGATCTGCCTCTCCAGGCCGTGGCCGACGGGTCACCCATAACGATCACGAAGGATGTGTTTTTCCTGCTCTCGTATAATCAAAAGCTCATTCATCCCACGCTGCCCTGGGTGCGACTTGAAATGGAGCGCACCAAGGTCTACTGGATGGGATGGCTGACCAAGACGACCATGGTCTCTGATTATCAGGGGTACGTGGAACGCAGTGCCCTGGTGCTCAAGCTCCTGGCCTACCAAAAGACAGGGGCCATCCTTGCGGCGATTACCACGAGTCTGCCCGAATCGATCGGGTCGGTGCGCAACTGGGATTACCGCTTCTGCTGGATCCGCGACGCCTCCATGACCATCAAGGTGCTGACGCAGTTGGGTCACTACAATGTGGCCAAAAGGTTTCTCCAGTTTGTGCTGGATGTGATCCCATATAAGGATGAAAAGATCCAGATCATGTACGGGATTGGCGGCCAGAAGAAGCTGGTTGAGATGGAGCTTGACTGGCTCCAGGGGTATGAAGGATCTCGTCCCGTGCGCGTGGGCAATGCTGCGTATAAACAGCGTCAAAACGATATGTATGGTGTGGCTCTGGACGTGATCTACCAGAGCCTTCGTTTCTTCGGTCAGAACCTGGACAACAAAGAAGAGTTGTGGACCGTGGTTCGATCCCTGGTACGGCATGTACGCAATAACTGGCACAACCTGGATTCAGGCATCTGGGAGTTCCGGACGTCCAAGAAGCATTTTACCTTTTCCAAGATCCTCTGCTGGGTGGCTCTGGACAGGGCCGTGCACATTGCAGAGTTCTTTGGCAAGAGGCAGTATGCGCATCAGTTCGTGACCCTGCGCGATCGTATTAAAGAGGATATCCTGACCAAGGGCTGCGATCCCAAGACCGGGGCATTGACCCAATTCTATGGCGGCACGAGCCTGGATTCCGCCAACCTGCTGGCGGAGCAGTACGGATTTCTCAAGCCCAATGACCCGGTCTATGTCAGTACGGTCAAGCAGAGTTACGAGAAGCTCTGCGTGGATGGGCTGATGTACAGATACCGGGATGAAGACGATTTTGGCAAACCGGAGTCCTCTTTCATGGTCTGCACCTTCTGGATGATCAAGGCCCTGTACCGCATTGGCGAAAAGCAGTTGGCCAAGGATCTGTTTGAACAAACGCTGTCCTACAGCAACCATCTTGGGCTGTTTAGTGAAGACATCTGTTTTACGACCAAACGCCTGCTGGGGAATTTTCCCCAGGGTTACAGCCATCTGGCACTCATTGATACGGCCATGACACTGTCGGACGTGGCCAGTTGGTATGTGAACTCAGACCACTTCGAACCCTAGGAGCCTGTCGGAGAATCCGATCTGGCTTCGAGCGGCTTGTTTTGCGACTGAACGGCGTCCGGCTGTATCGACAATAGTCACCGATATGGCCTGCTTCGCCGTCCTTGCCAGTCACACAACCGCTCGCTCTCCCCCAAGGGGCAGGCGGGCCGACGACGGGATTCTCCGACACACGCCTAGCCCTATTAGTCGTCAGAGAATAATTCTGTAATAATTTAAAATAAGCCCAGAATTCTCGAACTTTGCTTTTTGCAGAAAAGTAACACAGCATTAGTCCCTGAAGCAAAACGGACTACTTTGAAACAATCATGAAAGGTGTTTCTTATGCTGTGTTTACGCTTTAAACTCCTCTTGACTCTGCTTGTTTTTTCTCTCTTCGTCACGGCTCCTGTCCTGGCTCAGGACGTTGATTTGGCCTGGACCTTTGGCAATGTGGGGTCCTCTTCGTACCGGCTGGATGCCTATGATCCACCTGGGGCAGTTTTTGGGGCCCTTGGGGCCTCGGACCCGACACTGCCTCTTGAGCTGGGAATGCGGTATCAGGTGCGGGTCATTAATTATCAGATGCATCCGCTTGAGATCCTGGCCAAGGCAGCCAGTGCCGGCCAGGACATGGTCCTGTTGTCCATGGGGGGGAATGGCTCATTTCAGTCTGATCCTGATGTCAACTGGCAGGACAATGGCAGCGGTACCGTGCAATTCACCCTGACGCAGGCCCTGTACAATGCCATGATTGTGGGCGGGCGAAATCCAGGATATCGCTGCAGACCGCACATGTTTACCATGCGCGGTGATTTTGAGGTGACTGGGTTTCCCATTGCTTCTCGCATCCACCCTGGCGATGTGCCTGTCGAGTTGCAGGAGGTCGTGTCCGGTCTGGCGGCCCCTGTTGATTTGAAACCTGCGCCCGGTTCTGACGAGCTGTATGTGGCTGATCAGGCTGGGGTGATTTACCGCATTCAAAATGGCGTTTTGCAGCCCTTCCTGGATGTCCGGGATCGCCTGGTCGCGCTGGGTATCCGCGGCACTCATGACGACAATGATTACGATGAACGAGGGTTGCTGGGATTCTCATTCCATCCGGACTTCACGAATCCCCGGCGTCCGGGGTATGGTCACATCTACACGCACACCAGTGAGCCCGTTCAGGGGCCTGCAGATTTCCCCGTGATCATGGAGACAGATCCCCTGAACCATCAGGGCGTGATTCTGGAGTGGCGCGTGACACCCGGTGGCCAAGGTGTGGAACCCGATTCTGTGCGTGAGATCCTGCGTGTAGACCAGCCCCAGTTCAATCACAATGGCGGGGCCCTGGCCTTTGGTCAGGATGGCTATCTGTACATCGCACTTGGTGACGGCGGCGCTGCCAATGATCAGGGCGATGGTCACGGCCCGGACGGCAATGGCCAGAACCTGCACACGGTCCTGGGCAGCATCCTTCGCATTGATCCGCTGCGTCCGGAAACCACGCCGCTGAGTCGTGACACGGTCAGTGCCAATGGGGCCTATCGTATTCCGTGGGACAATCCGTTTGTCGGCATCGATGGCATCGATGAAATCTATGCGTATGGTTTCAGGAATCCCTATAGATTCAGTTTTGATCGACTCAGTGACATGCTGCTGGTCGCGGATGTGGGCCAGGACTATGTGGAAGAAATCAACATTGTGCGCAAAGGGGGCAATTATGGGTGGCATGTCAAGGAAGGGACCTTCCTGTTTGACCCCGAAGGCCTGGAGATCGGTCTGCCCTGGCTGGACCCCAACCTGATTGATCCCGTGGCCCAGTATGACCATGATGACGGTCTTTCCGTGATTGGCGGATTTATGTATTACGGAAGATCCGTACCCGAACTGCGCGCCCAGTATGTGTTTGGCGATTTTTCCACGGGATTCTCTGCCCCTGGGGGGCGCCTGTTTTATGCGGATCTTCTTTCTGGAGAGATCCGGGAGCTGCGTTTTGGGCAGGACAAACAACCCATGCAATTATTTCTAAAGGGCCTGGGCCAGGACTCTGACGGCGAGATCTATGTGCTGGCCGGTTCAACCCTGGGGCCCTTTGGTACACAGGGGACTGTGATGAAACTGGTGGGGGCGGGTGATAGTCCGCTGGTGGAGCCCGGTGCATCGGGCCGTTGATCACCATTTTTATGTCTTGTGCTGCATTGATGATTCTTCTTTACAGGCATGGGGGCACCCACTGAAAAGTGGGTGCCCCTGTCTCGTTGTGTCGATTATTTTTTCTTTTTTCCGGGATATTGCTTTGACTTTGCCGATATGTAGGACTATATTAGTCGCAGTTTTAAACAGTAGGTCTAGAACCTAGAACCTAGAACCTAGAACCAGCAACCAGCAACCAGCAACCAAACTCATGGACATTATTCGACGCAATACAGATTATGCTATCCGGGCCCTGGTTCATCTTGCCAAGAGTCATGGCGACGGGCCTGTGTCTGCAGCCGTGATCGCAGAAGCGCAGTGCTTTTCCTATCAACTGGCCTGTAAGCTGATGCAAAAGCTCGCCAAGGCCGGACTGGTCGAGAGCGTCATGGGGGCCAGGGGCGGGTATGGTTTGACCCGGCAGCCGTCCGAGATTGACCTGCAGGAAATCATTGAAGTCATTCAGGGACCGCTGAGCCTGAGCAAATGCCTGCTGGGACGCGATTCCTGCTGCAAGGCCAGGGCCTGCCCCATTCGTGATAAACTCGGAGAGCTGCAGGTTCAAATGG
>JAIPFM010000154.1 GCA_021736645.1 Phycisphaerae bacterium
AGGGTCTTGGCCCCGGCTAGGGTCCAGTTTTGCGGTACCGTAAAGGTCCGCTGAGTTTCTGAAGCCGTGCCGCCGGTATTGTTGTAATAGAACGGCATGGATTGACCGCTGCCAGCGATGGAAATACCTGTTTCCATGAGGGAGCCATCGAAGTTGGGACTGGCCGGACTCCAGATATCGTGGCCTATACCGGCCCCTGTGCCATTACCAGGGTACTCTACAGAGAAGAACTCATCCGCTGAATAGCCATACCCATCGAGCCATGTCTGGAACGGACGGTTGGGGCTGAAGTTGGTGTAGCTTTCGAAATCATCCACCACCAGCGCAGTGGCTGTATTCAAGCTCCACACAGGACCTGTCCACACGGATGGGGCCTCTGCCTCGTTGACTTCATCCACACGCCAGTAGTAGGTCTGACTCATCTGGAGATCAAACGGGCTGAGGCCTGCACTGTTTGTCATGGATGACGCGGAAGGCGCCACGCCATCGGCCACGGCATTGGGGTCATCACTCACGTAGATTGTGTGTTGACCGGCTTCACGGCCTGAACGCCATGTCACCACGGCATCCGGACGAACATCCGATGAACCAGAGACTGGCACGGGTTCGCGTGCCTGAACCGGAAGACCGTAAAACTGGACTTCAGCCACACCGAATTGCGGGAGCAGGCCGCCCCAGTTGCTCTGGATGTTGAGTCGGACAAATTTGGCCTGAACCAGACCGAAGCTGACCACCTGGGGTGTATCATACGTAGGTTCACCAGGGGCGCGATCGAGTTGCGTGGGTTCAGCCAAGGCGCTCCATTCAATACCATCGATGGAGGTTTCAATGCTTACGCCCTTGATACCCCAGCCAATAAATCCTTCAGACGAGCTGTTTGAGTTCCAGATCAACATCTGATCGAGCTTTTCTATGCGGTCGAATTCGTACATCAGCCAGGGATTCAAATCAGGCGAAGTACTGAGCCACATGTCTTCAGACACGGCTGAATGCATCACACCATTCAGGCCAGATCCATTGACGGTTTGTGCCGGTGGGTTCAACGCGGCAGAACTTGAGGCCGTGGCCTTGGCGACATCAATTGGGATCATGACGGAGTAGGGCTCGGCCTGAAAACTCCAGATATCGCCTTTAAAGACCGTCTTGTCCGGTGTGCTGTTGACTTCGTCCACACGCCAGTAATAGGTCTGGCCAAACTCAAGACGACCCGGGTCATAAGACGTGTCACTCAGGACAGCCATGGGGATGGTCCCGGTATTCACGTCAGCAAAGTTGTCACTGAAATACAGATTATGCGTTGCGGCAAATTGGCCGGGGGTCCACGACAACACCGTGTCGCGAAGCACGTCTTCCGCCCCGTCATCAGGCACAGGTTTTCTGGCGATTGTGGGTGTGGGAGCAATATGGGTGACCCAATCACTGATCAGTGTGATCGTACCGAGATCAGGTCCTGTCCAGCCAATGGACAGGTCACAGCCGCCGCCCTGTTCTTCCATGACCGCGTACACAGCCAGGATCTGGCCCTTTTTCAGGGAGATGTCGGCTGATTGTTGCTCAGGCAGCTTGGTCCATTCCAGGGAATCGGTCCAGGAATCCACCCTGGCCACCACCACGGCGTCTTCCACATCACTGTTCGGGCTGACATACAGCCTGGACTTGTCGTCACTGGCCACATAGAACTGGTAGACGCCGGTTGTGGGTACGGTCAGCCAGCCGCTGAGCCTTGCGATATAATTATCTCGACCCAAATCAGGCCACATGGAGACATCTAAAATCTCTGTTTCATCAGGGGCATTGTCCGCCATGTAGGCCTCTGCCAGATCCAGATCCGGTTCCCCATGATCCCAGATTTCTCTGAGCATGGTGGCGTACGATGTCGTAGACAATGCCATCAAAATACACAGGACAAATAAACCTTGTTTTTTCATTTTAGCCTCCAAGTACATGCTTCCTTAAAATACAGTTCAAGACAACTCAACAATTGCCCATTTCTTCCAACGCCCACATGGGTGACCTGGTTCCTGCCCGCAACACACCCTGTGTGGAGTGGTCAAGAAGCCGCCCATGGCTGATCTGTTACTTAATTGACTTTGGGATCGCGAGCATGGGCTACTGATTGGACAGATAAAGAATCTCTGCCTCAGACAAGACGCGATGGTAGATGCGAGCATCATCGATCACACCTTCATACAGACGATCCGTATTCTCACTGTTCCTGCCAAGATTGACCGCGTGGGTCATGCTGGCAATGGGACCCTCATAATCCGTGATTCCACTCAAGATGCCATTGACATATATCTTCGCTTGACGCCCGTCAAAGGTGCCAGCCAGGTGATACCAGTTGTCATTGAATCCATCCGTCACAGGGACGTTGGCCGAATACCACGTGCCCGCATTCTGCACAAAGAATTGAAAGTTATTGTTCGCCGCATGCTTGATGGCATAGGTGTGATCCCCCTTGGCGATATAGGGATTGTTCTCTCCGTTGCCGGCATCCATGGGTTTCACCCAGACACTGAGACTCACCACATCTGTGATGTCAAAGGCCGCCCCTGTGCCGCAGTCCACATAGGTAGTCAGGCCATCGAGCTGCAGCGCGCCTCCAAGATGTCCGCTTGTCCATTGCACGGCACCCTGAATCGTCCCGGGGGCGCTGCCCGCTGAATCGGCGGCGGTGGTGCCAGCACCATCATCCAGTTTCCAGTGAGCCACCAGACCCTCAGTCGAGGGGGCGATGGGTGTGACCATGTCTGGTGCAGACTTAGACAGCCTGATGTCGTCCAGCAGAAGCATCCCGCTGGCACTGGCACCATCTACGCCAATACTCAGGGTCGTGACACTGCTGACAGACTGGGCACTCAGGTCTATGTACCAGGGATTCCATCTCAGTCTTGTGAGATTGGAGGCATCACCCGGGTAATTGATTCGGGTGTTATTGATCTTCACGTACAACTGACCCGTATTGCCTGTTGTCCCATAGAAAAAGATGGCCAGTGTTTGGATACCATGACCACTCCAATCCTGGGGCGTAGACCACTTGCGGTCGATTTGGGATGTCGTACCAGCCGTATAGTAGAACGGCAAGGATTGGCTGCCGCTTCTGGCAAGAGTGACTTCCATGATCTGGCCTTCAAAGTGAGGACTGCTTGCGCCCCAGATGTCATGCCCCACACCGGAGCCTGTGCCGTTCCCGGGGTACTCAACAGGGAAGAACTCATCGGCTGAGTAGCCGTAGCCATCCAGCCAGGTCTGGAAGGGACGATTCGGACTGAAGTTGCTGTAGATCTCAAAATCATCCACCATCAATGTGCTGGGTGTACTCAGGTTCCACATGGAACCTGCCCACACGGATGGCATCTCTGCCTCATTGACTTCATCCACACGCCAGTAATAGGTTTCCCCCAGCTGAAGATCCAATGTGCCGAGGTCAATACTGTTTGCCATGGATGACTTGGAAGTGGCCGAGCTGTCTGCCACGGCATTTGCGTCCTGACTCACGTAAACAGTATGCTGCGCCGCTTCACGGCCGCTGCGCCACGTGGCGATGGTATCAGGATTGACATCCACCTCACCCGAGGCCGGACCAGGCGAACGCGCATACACAGGAAGTCCGTAAAACTGGACTTCAGACACACCATATTGCTTGAGCAGGCCGCCCCAGTTATTCAGGATGTCAATTTTGACAACCTTGGCCTGAATCAGACCGAGGTCAACGATCTGGGGCTCGCCATAGGTGGGCTCCCCGGGGGCTCGATTGATTTGGATGGATTCTGCCAGGACCGTCCAGTTGACGCCATCGATGGAGTATTCGATGTTGATGTCCTTGATGCCCCACCCAACAAAGGCCTCTGAACCACTGTTCGAGTTCCAGATCAACATGTGATCCAGTTTTTGTGGGCGATCAAATTCGTACATCAGCCAGGGGGTCAGATCAGGGGATGCACTGAGCCACATGGTCTCACCATTGGTTGAATGCGTATCACCGTTAAGGCCGGATCCGTTCACAGTCATGCTGGGGGGATTCTTGGCCACGGAGCTTGACGCTGTGGCGTTATTGACATCCACTGGAATCATGATCGAATAGGACTCAGCCGTGAAACTCCAGACTTCTCCTTTAAAGATCGTGTTGTCCGGGGCCGCGTTGACCTCATCCACCCGCCAGTAATAGACCTGCCCAAAGTCAAGCGGGGCGAGTGCATATTCGCTGGCCGCCTGGCCTTGACTGACCAGGACGCTCAAGTCGTTATTTCGGCTGGCATTGTTGACATCTTCCGCCTTGCCGCCGAAATAGACGTCGTGTGCCACAGCGGACTCGCCAGGTACCCACGTCAGGATTGAACCGTCATACCATACATCCTCTGCATCCACAGCAGGGACAGGGCCGGATGCCAGGGCAGGATTGCCACCGCCAGTCATGACACTCTGAATTTCTTCCAAGGTCAAGGCACGGCTGTAAATTCGGGCATCGTCAATAATGCCATCCGTGTAACGTCCTGTGGCTTCGGAATTTTCGCCGATCCTGACGCTATGCGTGGATACGGCAATGCCTCCTGCATAGGCGGCCTCAATACCCAATATGCCGTCCACATAAATCGTAAGTGTGGTTCCATCATAGGTACCTGCCATGTGGTGCCATTCGCCGTTGTAGGAGTCATCATACCCTGTATAGTTCACGCTATGCCAATCGCCTGCATCATACACAAAGAATTCAATATTGTTGTTTAGATTATGCTTAATGGCATAGGCATGATCCCCTTTTCCCAGCCAGTGGTTGTGCTGGCCATTGTTGAGGTCATAGGGCTTGATCCAGAGGGCCAACGTGACCTGCTCTGTAAGATTGAAAATATCGCTGGCGCCAAAATCAACGTAAGAATTTGTTCCGTCAAGACTTATTGCGCCACCCAGATAGCCTTGGGTCCAGGCCGCATTTCCATTTAGAGTGCCGTCATTGCCATTGGGCGAGGAATCTACAGCAACGGGCCCCTCTGTTTCATCCAATGTCCACAGACCCACCAGGCTCGGATCTGTATTGGCATTAAAACCGTAGGCTGTTTCCCATGTCATGAGACTCATCAGGCAGCACACTGCGATCACAAGAGACTTGCTCATTTTTTTCTCCAACCTGCTTTTTGCCTGGAAACCGCTTTTCAACGCCTTCGGGCTCTTTTTTGCACATAACCCTGTTTCACAAGGGTCAGAACCTCAATCTGGCCATACACCCACTCTTTTTTTTCGGGTTCAGCCAGACCTGCGAGGGACGTCTCATGATCAAGCCAACGACGGCTTTTATAGTGCATAGTATGCGGATGCGCCAGAATCCATGCAAATGCCATCTCCATTAGTGAGCGTGTATACCCTCTAAAGTCGCCCAGATTAAATGTTAATGTTAACCCAAATCAAGAAAACTACTTATTTCAACCTGAGCAACCAAAATGATTCTACTTGAATTCTATTAAAAACCCTCTATATTTCCAGGAGTAGTCCGATAAATTTCGTAATATTCAGTCAGAAACAGGGCCTATTTTCAATGTTTGGCCTCAAAGCCCGGCCTCATGACGCAGGGGCGGCGACCATGGCCTTTGGGGTCGGACCTGTCTGAATATAGGCTCTATTTGGTTTTTTGACCCCAATGATTCTCTTGCAGTCTGCAGGTTGAATTTGAAATCAATGGTCCAATCCTCCAATCCTATGGTCCGAAAAAACTATTGCCATTAGGGTTGAAAATGTGGTACATTAAAAGACAATCTGAATGTGGCGTGCTTTTCTGGCCTTTTTCTACCTGTGAGGTGGGCTGATTTTTATTGGATACTGGTACGGTTAACGCTGTTCTAACGGAATGATCCAATATTTGAGTGCGTTGTGGGTATTCGCGCAGTAGTCGAAAAAACACAGGAAGATTGTCTGCGCTAAGCCTCAACATGATTTCCTGATTTCGGCCTTTTAGACTATCTTGTGATCTACATCATTTGATTTGTGCGTACATACTCCGTGGCTGACGTTTTGAGCCTGAGCGATCATAACGTAACATTCTTTGAAAGGTTGTGATGATGTGTAGAAGATTGATTCTTTTGGTGCTGATGTTGGGCATTGCAGCAACTTCTGCCCAAGCTGCAGTGGTTATTTCCAGTGTCGCACACCGGAACACTGATTCCGATGCGACGGAAGATCCCCAAATCGGCAACCCCCTTGCCGACGGTGAGTTGACCTTTGTGGATCGAGTTCACGTGTATATGGACATGCCGGACTACCTGATCGGTGCGGACTATGTGATGACAGCCAACGACAATAAGAACTGGTCGGCCTATGAGTTGGATATCACGTTTTCCAGGCCTGCCACATTGTTTGTGTTCGTGGATAACCGGATGGGTGGTGCAGCAGGCGGACTGGATGTGGCGCCCAATATTGATGGCATGTCCTGGCTGACGGATATGGGGTTCATTGATACGGATGATGACATTGGTATTGATGAAGGGGCTGATGGAGGCATTAATCAGTATTATTCCATTTTTGCGTTGGACGTCTCAGCCGGTACTGTCACAATCTTCGGCAACACCGAAGGCCACGGGGGAAACATGCTGGGTGTTGCGGCAATACCGCGGACGCCTGATTTTGCGGCTTACAATCCTGTGCCGGAGGATGGCGGTACGGATGTTGTACGCACCACGTCCCTGAGTTGGACGCCGGGTGCGTATGCTGGCGCGCACAACATCTATTTGGGCACTTCTTTTGCAGACGTGAACGATGCCACAACCGCTGTCCAAACGGGTCTGGATGTGAACTCCTTTGCCCCGGATCGTTTTGAGTTCGGTCAGACCTATTACTGGCGTGTGGACGAGATCAATGCCACACCGGACAGGACGGTGTTCAAGGGTGATATCTGGAGCTTTGAAGTGGAACCCTATTCCGTGATGGTTCCGGTGGATGTCAGCAAGGCCACAGCATCGAGTTTCTCCCCAATGAACCCGCCTGAAATGACAGTCAACGGGTCCGGCCTGGACGGCATGACCCATTCAACAGTGCCTGAGGCCATGTGGCTCAGTGCTGCGGCTGATTCGTCTCCCTGGTTGATGTATGAGTTCGATCAGACTCAGAAACTGGATCAGATGTTGGTCTGGAACGCAAACAGCACGTCCGAGGGATTTGTGGGCTGGGGTATCAAGGATGTAAATATCGAATACTCCCTCGATGGTGTCGAGTGGACAGCCCTTGCAGAATCGCCGCAAATGGCGAGAGCGCCTGGGAATGCGACGTATGATGCACCCCAAGCGGTCGATTTTGGCTTGGCTCGGGCCAAATACGTCAAGATCAACATCTTGACTAACTGGGGCGGTCTGCTGCCGCAATACGGTGTGGCTGAAGTGCAGTTTTTTGCCATTCCCACGGTCGCAAGGACACCGAATCCTGCATCCGGGACTCAAGGTGTGGATCCGAGAACCGATGTGCTGTCCTGGCGCGCAGGACGAGAAGCCGGTCAGCATGACGTGTTTGTGAGCGAAGATGCCAATGCGCTGGGATCTGCCCATACCGTTTTGGACAACCGTCTTGCCCTGAGTTCGCTGAATCTATCCCTGGGCACAACCTATTACTGGCAGGTCGATGAAGTCAATGACGCCATGGTTCCCAGTACGTGGACAAGTGATGTGTGGAACTTCTCCACGCCGAGCTCATTGGTGGTGGAGGATTTTGAACGCTATACAAATTTGAGTCCGGACCGTCCGTTCCAGACATGGCTTGATGGCTACGGCTATTCAGCGGATGAGTACTTTCCTGTAGAGTATCCTGGTAATGGCACTGGCGCAGGCATCGGCCATGACATCTGGAGTCCAAGCAGTCCTCAATTCAATGGCTCCCTCATGGAAACGGCCAGTACGGCCCCGGGCAGCAGTCAGTCCATGCCGTTTTATTACGGCAATTCAGGTGGTGTGGCGTCGCAGACCTCGCGTACGTTTGCTTCGCCGCAAGACTGGACGATTGGTAAGGCCAAGACCCTTTCCATCGCCATCCGCGGCCAGGCAGGAAACTCGGGAACACTCTTTGCGATGATCAATAATGCCAAGATGTCCTATGCCCAGGGCCTTGATAGCGCACTCTGGCATTACTTCAACATCGATCTGTCGTCTGTAAATACGAATCTCCAGAGTGTCACAAAGCTGACCATTGGTATTGATGGCAGCAACGCGTCAGGTATGATCCTGATCGATGACATCAGGTTGTATCCTGAGGCCGGTCCTGTTGATCCGGGTTCCAGTGGTCTTCCCCTGATTGCCTGGGTCTCCTTCCATGGTGATGACACCATGCCATCAGCCGCTGCTGCTGATGCCGGTTTCACTGAGGCCCCCGATAAGGCGTACACCGATCTGCTGACTGCCAATGGCTACGAGGTGATGCGGTATGTCACTACAAACGCGCCTGATGCAGACGTTCTCAGTGCTGTGGATCTGGTGATTATCAGTCGCTCGGTGGCCAGTAGCGGTTACCAGGACGCTGGTGCCTCTGCGTGGAACAGTATTGCCACGCCCATGATCATTACAGATGGTTACACCACTCGGTCCAGCCGTATGGGCTTTACCGCTGGTGACACCATTCCGGATACTGCCGGAGATATTACCCTGAAGGTCAACAATCCGAGCCACCCGATCTTTGCCGGTATTGAGCTCGCTGGCGGCACGATGGTCAATCCCTTTGCCGGTGTGGTGGTGTATCCCACGGACGGGACCACTGTGGCACGGGGCATCTCCGTCAATACTGATCCTATAAACGTCGATGGTACGCTCCTGGCCACGGTTGCGACAACCGGTGATCCTGCCGTTGGAGGTATGATCATCGGCGAATGGCAGGCTGGGGCCGCGCTCATACACACGGGCGGAGGCGGGACGGACACACTGGCCGGCGATCGTCTGGTGTTCCTCACAGGCGCTCGCGAAGCCAACGGTATCAGTGGAGATACCGCCGGTTTGTATGATCTATACGACGATGGCGCAACCATGTTCCTCAACGCTGTGGCGTATATGCTTCGTCCGTGAGTGGGTCCCTGCCTCTAGAGCAGTGGATGCTGAGTTCCTCTTGTGATTCTCATGTGTCAGGAGGTCCTGCCTTGACACGGCGGGGCCTCCTGTTTGTCTTTTATGAAGGGGTATGGACTTGGTGGGAAAAAAGTCTGGTCCGAAAAAATAAGCGCTGTCTTTACTACTCAAGATCGGGTAAATTACTATCAGGTTCTTAAAGAGGGTTTCCTCTTGAGTGCCTTCCACCTGGAGGTGGGCTTTTGTTTTCACATTTTGTCATGGATCGGATTCGTGCTGCCCGAAGAACGCAGGTATGAGTTATTTTTGCGTATGTGTGGTACACAGTCCAACACCGACAGAAGGTCTACGCTGTCCGTTGGCACTGTGGTCGGGGTGTAGAGCCGCAACTCACAGGCTTTTGACGCCCAGGTTTGCATGTATGAAAGTGTCTTGAGTATTGGCGATGGGACAGGGGCAGTCTGGGTTCCAGCACAATGGTCGAGCTGTCAGAAGTGAATAAGGCAATGTATTTAATAGGAGATTGTCTATGTGTACGAAGGTGACGCGCCTGCTGGTTTTGTGTATTTCATTAAGTTTGATGGCTGGCGCTGCAAGGGCGGCTGATCCCATTGGCTGGTGGTATCTTGAGGATGGTGCGGGTGCGACTGCTGCGGACAGTTCTGGTAATGGACTCACAGGGACCATTACAGACGCTGTCTGGGTGAGTCCCGGCAGTTTTGATCGCGGTTCGGCACTCGAGTTCAATGACGGCGGCTATGTGGACCTGGGCAACTCTCCGATGTTGGACTTCGGTACGACCGATTGGTCTGTGACAGCCTGGTATAAAACGGGCATGACCGGGACGGGCGATGCCAACAAGGGCACCATTTATGCCAAGGGTGGAGACACCGGGGGCGGCATTCGATATTGCCTGATCCTGAGCGAGACGACGGAAGGCGTGATGACTCTGGTCTGCGATGATGATACGACCAAGTACGTCGTCAATGCCACGAGTGTCACCAATGACGACCAGTGGCATTTTGTGGTGGGCATGAGAGAGGGCACTGAACTGCGCCTCTATATTGACGGGGAATTGGAGGGCACCGGCACTGTGACGGCAACCTACAGCCTGGCCGGCACCTCTCAACACAATGCGTATATTGGGGCTATTACAGATCACGGTGCAGGCCTCTACAAGACCTATATCGGTCTCATTGACGACGTGCGGGTCTTTGGTCAGGCCCTGACTGATACGGAAGTCCAAGAGGTCATGACCGGGTACGGCCCCACGGCACTGACAGCCACCAATCTGAAGCCCGCGCCCGGGACCACGGATGTCGTTCGTGACGGTTTGGTTTTGGGATGGGATGCCTCCAATAAAGCCAGAAAACACAATGTGTATTTTGGTGAGTCTTTTGATGATGTGGATACCGCCGATTTGGGCAGCTCGCTCTTAATCAGCGAAAATCAGGATGCCAACAGCCTGGCTCTGGGCCGTCTTGATTTTGGCACAACCTACTTCTGGCGCGTGGACGAGGTCAATGGTGCCCCGGATTATGGCGTGAACAAGGGTGACACGGCAGATTTCACAGTGGAACCCGTGGCCATCCCGGTGGCGGCTCTTGCTGTCACTGCCAGTTCAAGCAGCGACGATATGGGCCCGGAAAACACGGTCAATGGTTCCGGACTGGATGCCGATGGGTCGCATTCCACAGAGGGCACAGACATGTGGGTCAGCAGCAAGGATCAGGCCCCTGAAGAGCCGGTGTTCATTGAGTACGAATTTGACCAGGCCTATCAACTGAACGAGGTGAAGATCTGGAATTCTAATCAGGCCATGGAGAGCGTGTTGGGCTTTGGCATTCAGGATATGATCGTGACGTACTCGACAGATGGCAGTGCGTGGACCCGATTGGGCGGCGAGGAAGGTCTGGTGCAATTGGCCCAGTCCCCTGGCAATGCAGACTATACGGGGCAGTGGGTCAGCCTGGATATCCTGGCCAAGTATGTGAAGTTTACGGCTGTGAGCAACTGGAGTGCTTTCTTCCAGCAGTATGGTCTGAGTGAAGTCCAATTCTATGCCATTCCCACAGCCGCGAGAACACCGAATCCTGCATCCGGCACTCAGGGTGTGGATCCAAGAAGCGACGTGTTGTCCTGGCGAGCAGGGCGAGATGCCGGCCAGCATGAGGTGTTTGTGAGCTCAGATCCCGAGGCCATGGGTGCGGCCCATACCGTGTCAGTGAACCGCGTTGCCCTGGACGCAATGAATCTGTCTCTGGACACCACGTATTACTGGCAGGTCAATGAAGTCAATGAGGCTCAGGTGCCCAGTCAATGGGCCGGTGACACGTGGAGCTTCACCACGCTGGGCTCCTTTGTGGTGGATGACTTTGAAAGTTATAACAATCTGTCACCTGACAGGCCTTTCCAGTCATGGGTGGATGGGTATGGATTCACCACGCCAGCCCCTGGCAATCCCGGCAACAACACGGGATCAGGCGTGGGGCATGACATCTGGAATACGGCAGCGCCCACACTGATGGAAACGGCCAGTACGATTCCGGGCAGCAGCCAGTCCTTGCCCGTGTATTACAATAACTCCGGTGCCAATGGCAAACTGGCCTATTCCCAGGTGGACCATGCCGTGGGTGGTCAGGACTGGACTGTCAACGGTCTACAGACCCTGTCCATTGCATTCCGAGGTCAAGCCGGCAATACAGGTACGCTGTACGCCAAGATCAACTCGACCAAGATCTCCTACGACCTTGACGCCGCGGATATTGCCGTGTCTTCATGGCAGGTCTGGAACATTGATCTGACCTCCATCAGTGGTCTCAATAACGTCACAACATTGTCCCTCGGTATTGACGGCGCAGGCGCGTCAGGCATGATTTTGATCGATGACATTCGACTGTATGCCAAACCCGGCGAACTCATCACACCTGCTGAGCCTGATGCGGTCGGATTATTAACGCGTCTTGCTTTTGACGAGGGTGCCGGTGCGGTTGCTCGTGACTCAAGCGGCAATGGCCACGACGTCACCCTGGTCAACAGTCCGGTGTGGACGTCAGGAAAGGCCGGCAGTGCCTTGCAGTTCGGCGGTGGCAGTCATGGGCTGGATGACGATGCAGAGGACTATCTCAATGGCCTGGAGGCCTTGACCATTGGTCTGTGGGTCAAATCGGGTGTCATTGATACAGACCAAGGCATTCTGATTGCCAGTGATCCTGCTGGCAACGACAACACGGTCACCATGCGATACGATGCAGCAGGTGCGAGTTTTGGTGGCGCCAACGTGGTGAAAACCGCGGTAAGCACCGCCGATGCAGAACAGCAGCTGGAAAGCTCCAGCAACCTGCAAACCACGGAGTGGCAGCACCTTTGCATGACCTGGGAGACCGGCGGATTATTGCGGCTGTATGTGAACGGCGTTGAAGATGTCCCCACAGGACGCAGCAACACCAACAATACAGGTCCTGTGTCAACCTGCGACAAGCTGATTATTGGCAAGGGCGGCAAGGATAATACAAACACGACAGGATGGGATGGCCTCATTGATGAAGTGGTCATCTATGGGCGTGCATTATCTGCTGAAGAGATCCTCTGGCTCGCAGGTAAAACATCGCCGATTCACAAGTCATTTTAACTGTGACAGGTGGTCTGTCGGTAGAGTCTAAGCCAGTTTTGATGATGTGATTTGACGGGGGGGCCAGCCTTGACAGGGCGGGCCCCCCTGTTTGTCGTGTGTACAGAATGAACATGGTCTTTAATGAGGAGTCAGAAAATGTGGAACCGATTATTAAAACCCATGGTGTTTTGGTTGAGTATTGCATGTTTAACAGGCGCCCCGGCATGGGCCGTGACAGAGTGCAAGATCTCCAGTTATGGCGTAGGTCACCAGATCTGGTTTGAAGTGGAGGATTTTGATGAACGTGATCCTGCCGACGACAGCAGCTTCCAGTTGTCAGATGAACCCGGTGCCTTTGGCCGATCCATCAACAGTGTGAATAGCAGCGACGGCAATGGTATGATTCGCTATACCTTTGATATCGGCAAGGCCGGTGGTTCGGGCGGACCCTGGTATTTCTGGGGACGCGTGATCAACCCCAGCAACAACTCCGATTTCATGCTGGTGGCGGGACATCCGGGAGATCCCGTCCCCTTCACGCAGCCTGTGGGTGGTCTGGTCAATGATCAGCGGGTTTTTGAGGAAAGTCTTGGATCCTTGCCCGACGGTTGGGCATGGAGTGGGGATAACCACAATGAGGCCCATACCAAAACGCTTCAAGACGGCGAGAACACGATGTATATCATCAGCCGGGAGGCCGGAGCACGCTGGGACGTGTTCATGTGGACGGACGATCCTGACTATGTGCCGACGGATGAGGACTACCTCAATGCCAAGGCCCCTGTGGCAGGGACAGCGTCCAAACCAAGTCCTGCCGGTGGGGCCGTGGATGTGCCGCGCGATGCCATGCTGAATTGGGCCCCGGGCGAGTTTGCAGTCACCCATCAGGTGTATTTTGGCACCAGTCTTGAGGAAGTCACTGCAGCAGGTTCGGGCAGTGCGCTCTTGATCGGGAAGGACCTGACCACCAACCACCTGGCCCTGGACCGACTGGATTTTGGTCAAACCTACTACTGGCGCGTCGACGAGGTCAATGGGGCACCGGAGTACACGGTGGTCAAGGGGAATGTCTGGAGTTTCGAGGTAGAACCGCTTGCCGTTCAGGTTGAGAACGTGACTGTCACTGCCAGTTCGAGTGATACCAATAAGGACCCGAACAGTACCATCGATGGCTCAGGCCTGGATGCTGAGACAGGATTCCATTCCACCCTGGAGACTGCCCAGTGGACCAGTGCCTTGACTCAGGATCCAGGCACACCGGTCTTTCTCCAGTATGATTTTGAACGCCCCTATAAATTGCATGAAGTGAAGATCTGGAATTCGAATCTGACTGTGGAAAACGTCTTGGGTTTTGGCTTTAAGGACACGATCATTACCTATTCGGCAGATGGCGTTGAGTGGACCAGGCTGGGAGGTGACGAAGGTCTGGTCCAATTGGCCCGGGGACCCGGCAATGACTCGTGTGTCGGTCAGACTGTCCCACTGGACATCGTGGCCCGGTCCGTGAAGCTGACCGCTGTAAGCAACTATAGCCAGTACTTCAAGCAGTATGGTCTCAGTGAAGTCCAGTTCTATGCCATTCCGACCCACGCCAGAACACCGAATCCTGCGTCCGGTACGCAGGGCGTGGATCCCAGAAGTACCG
>JAIPFM010000155.1 GCA_021736645.1 Phycisphaerae bacterium
CAGGAGAGTAAAAACCTCCTGAAATTGATGAGCAATAGCATCATCCTGATCCTTCATTTGATTTTCAAACCGTGTTAAACGCTTGGCCAGTTCTTTGTGTATGCTGAGTAATTGACGTTAACGTACAAAAGCTCGCATAATCTGGATATTAATCTCAACGGCTTGTTTACTGCGGAGAACACTGAAAAGCATTGCCACCCCTTGCTCAGTAAATACTAAAGGTCGATATCGCCTGCAATTACATCGGACTCCATGACAACGAGATCGCCTCTTTATGGCGGGGGTTCATCTGCCACAGCCATTATGACGGTGTTCAGGCGTGGGGATACGAGGGAAGCGACAAGAAGTCCGCGGCCGTTCGTTTGACACGATTGGGTCACAGACCTCAGTTCATCAGTCATGAGACCCGTGTGGACGCCACAAAGAAATACCTCGAGAGTGCATGCCCGTCAGGCCATTTCACCTTTAAGGCCCTGCCCTTCCCAAATCATACTGACACCTGGGTGCTCCGTGACATGCCAGAAAGGAAGGCCATTCGAGACTGGTTCCATACAGTGCTCGAGGCGAAATGAAGGCTTTGCCTGAGACTCATTTGTGTTTCTGCTCATGACGACTTCAAGAGCGATCCTCATCAATGATCGTCTTTCAGTGGGTTGCTGAAGTTTTGCAGACGTCAAAAGCGTCTTCAGGTATCACATACGCCTTGAACCACATGGCATGAGTTTATTCTTTCAGCATGTCGGCCATGGCCCTGCCCATGGCTTCACCGACGTTCATGTAGGTCTCGGCATTGCCGCCGTAGTGGCCGTTGGAAGCGCCGCCCATGCTCAGAGGATGGGCGTATACGGTGGACACATCGCCCTTGAACTCCGGATACTTGCCGCGCTTGCCGTCGACCGCGAACATGGCGTCGAGGATGAGACCTTCGTTGCCCGTGGCGCCCTTCTCGGTTTGACCAAGCGTGGCCATGACGAACTTGGCGTTCGGGGACTCGAAGTCCTTGCGCAACTGCGCAATCAGGTGAACGAGATTCTGCTCGTATCGGCTGGCATGTGCGTCATTGTACCGATCCTTGTCGCCCTGCCACCAGAAGAAGCCCGCGACTTCGTAGCCCTTGGCATCCGGGTAATACTCGTTGAGGTCGGCCAGAACCGCCTTCGCGTTGGCCACGTCGCCGTCGTACTGCATACCTGCGTACCAGGTGATGGGCTTCGGCTCTGTGCCTTTTTCCCACCTGTCCGGTGACTCCTTGTACCCGGCGTACACGAAGGTCTTCGTCTCTCCTGTCTTCTTGTCCGTTTCATCGAACTCGAAACGCTGACTGCCCGGCGGCAGCAGGTCCCAACCGAGACTTCGGTTGCCGATGCAGCTCTTGAGGATGAGCACCGGCGCGTCAATGGCGTGCCCCAGGTGGTACCCGATCCCATACTCCGGGCCGATTTTCCCGGTACCGATGGTCATCCATTCGTTGTTGAACTTGCGCATTGCACCTGTGCCGCTTCCCATGACGCGCACGTAGCGTACATCCTTGCGTACGGTCCAGTTGCCCTGGTCGTCGACCAGGTAGGGGTACTTGTGTTTTTCCTGCACCGCGTAGGTCAGGGAACCTTCCGTGTCCCCCGCGATCTTGCCGGCCCCAACCATGTTGGACTGGCCCAACAGGATGTACACCTGCACAGGCCTGGTCATGTCGGCCGGCCTGCCGTCCGGATCAGGCAGTTGAGCGGCGACCTCGGCGGCCAGGGCAGGCACAGTGAGCAGTGCCAGCAGCACGGCAGCGATGGAGCAAAGCGATCGAGTTCGGCGTTGGGAAGTCATGGAAGGTCTCCTTTGAGTCACTGATAGGCATTTCGGTTTTTCAACGATGCCAGGATTATAAGCCCTGCATCACGTCAGATCAAGGGGGGAAAGCGGTTGTTGGTGATTGCCCGGTGAAAGAAGCTTTCACGGGCCGAGGGTTGTTGGTTACCAGCCTTTGCCCGTTCGTTACCGTCCGACCGTCACACCGTCACACTGTCAAACGGTAAGACCGGTTATGAGGCAATGGATACACTTTTTGTTGCCTTTCACTGTGATTTCCGTACACTACATGGGACTGATCATTGACCAATCATAGAAAGGCCTTTTCCAAATGAAGAACACAGTCATAGTATGCATGCTCCTGGTGTTGCCCTTTACAGGCATCAAGGCTCAAACCAAACATGCCCCGCAGAGCAACTACATGACCTACAAGGGACTGGTCATGGCCGGGTATCAAGGGTGGTTCAATTGTGAAGGGGATGGGGCTGACAGGGGCTGGACACACTACAGCAAAGGCAGAAGGTTTGAGGATGGAAGCTGCACCATTGACTTCTGGCCGGCCATGGATGAGTACAGCGTCAAATACAAGACGCCCTTCAAGTTTGCTGACGGGTCGCCTGCCACTGTGTTCAGTTCGTACGATGAAAGCACCGTGGATCTGCATTTTCGATGGATGAAAGAGTATGGCATTGACGGCGTGTTCATGCAGCGATTCTTTTCCGTGCTGACCAGTTCCAACAGACTCAATCACAATGACACTGTGCTCAGGTCGGCCATCAAGGCAGCCAACAAATACGGGATCGCCATTGCACTGATGTACGACATTGGGGGCATGGACGACAGCAAATACAAATTAATCTTCGATGACTGGAAACACCTGGTCGACGATCTCAAACTCACCAACCAGGGCGACAAGACCACCTATCTATTCCATAATAAGAAGCCTCTGGTCGCCTTCTGGGGCATCAGCGCAGGCACCCGGGAATCCGGTCACATCCCGGAAATCTTTGATATCATGGACTTTTTCAAGAACGATCCTGTGTACGGGGGCTGTGCCATCCACCTGGGCATACCGTCGCGATGGAGGACCCTGGGCTCTGACACCAAGGGCGATCTGCGACTGCACGATGTGCTCAAACAGGCTGACGTGATTCATCCCTGGCTCGTGGGTCGCTACAATGAGCAGAGCTATGAAGCATTCAGACAACAGCACATCATTGACGATGTGAAATGGTGTAAAGAAAATGGAAAAGCCTACACCCCCACGGTGTTTCCGGGGTTTTCCTGGTACAATATGAAGGCCAATGAAATCTCCAACAAAATCCCCAGAAACAAGGGGGCATTCTATTGGAAGCAGATTGCAGGGGCCATTGAAAGCGGTGCAGAGATGCTGTATGTGGCCATGTTCGATGAGATCGACGAGGGTACGGCCATCATGAAATGCGCCCACACAGTGCCTGTGGGCAAGAGCGTTTTTGTGCCCCTGGACAAGGATGTTCCCTCAGACCATTATCTGTGGCTGACCGGCATGGCCGGAAAAATGCTTCGCGGCGAAATCCCCTTCTCAAAAAACATTCCTGAAAGAGAAAAATAGCCTCTTCTTCAAAATCCACCCTCCAATTCGCCTATACTTATGAAACGTAGATCAATAGAAGCAGCCGTGTACACCGTACGCGCGTAATCTGCAGAATTGAGGACCATGACTCGCAAAGACCTCGACAAGCGGCAATTTGATGAAGGCAGTCACTTCGTGACCCAGCTCACGGCCTGTCAACACCGAATCTATGCGTTTATCCTGACACTGGTTCCCAATTGGTCCGACGCGGACGATCTCATGCAGGAGACCACAGAGGTCATGTGGCGCAAGTTCCAAGAGGAAGATGACATCCGTGATTTTTGTGCGTGGGGCAAGGCCATTGCACGCAACAAGATCATGAATTTCTATGCCAGGAAAAAACGCGAACGTGTGCTTTTTGACGATGCGCTGCTCAAGGATGTGATCGAGCGCGAAGAAAAAACATCGTCAAAGGAAGAACTGCGTGTTCAGGCCCTGCAGAAATGCCTGCACAAACTGCGTCCAAACGATCGTCATCTGATCCAGGTGCTGTATGAACACGAGATCACGATCAAGAAACTCGCCGAGGAAGTCAAGCGACCTGTACAGGGGCTCTACAAGGCCATGGCACGCATCCATCACGCCCTGCTTCAATGTGTGCGCCGGTCCCTGTCCACTGCGGAGGACTACGCATGAGTTCAGATCACTCCCTGACCAAGCTAAGCGAATGGCTCGTTCGAGAACTCAATCATGAGCTGAACGACAAGGACCATGCACGCTTAAAGGCCTGGCTGGCCGAGGATGAAGCGGCACGCCAGTACTATGTGGAATTCATGGCCTTGAACGCGCACCTTCGCAAGCAGCGTGTGACCTGTGCGGCCGGTGCGCCTTTGAACATCGACCTCGGCGAGGACACGCCCAGTGACATGGCCCCCCTTCCCACCTGGCTTGAAAAAACGGGGCTGGATCAGACCGAAACGCATGAACCGCGTACAGAGCATGTCAACGAGATCCGTCGAATTGCAGACGAACGTCTGCAGGCCTTTCTTGAAGAACAGGAACAGACCCGCAGACAGCAGGCCCTGATCCGACAAGATCAGTCTGCCTCTGTGCTCATGGAAACCCTGACCGACGCAGTCAAGCGGACCTGCGCCGCTGCACACTGGCTCCTGCGAAACGCGGTCAGATTGACGGCCCTGACTGCCATGATCCTGCTGGGCCTGGCAGTAACGCAGTATGCCCTGCGTCATCGGATCGTGGCCACATTGAATGAAGGGATTCACGCCCAATGGGACACGCCCCCGGCAGACGCCAATCTGCATCCAGGCCCCATGTTCCTGAAGGAGGGTTTTGCCAGACTCACGTTTAAGCAGGGCGCGGAGGTCATTCTTCAGGCCCCGTGCGTCTTTGATCTGGTATCCAGGAACAAAATGACCCTGCATCACGGCATGGTTACGGCCCAGGTGCCGCCCGAGGCACATGGCTTTGCCGTCCACACGCCTCAATCCACTGTCACCGACTTCGGGACAGAGTTCGGCGTGCAGGTCCAGGCCTCAACCGCGTCAGAGGTACACGTATTTGACGGACGCGTACAGGTCAAAACCGCCTCTCATGCCCACCAACCGTCTCAAAACAAAGATGTCACCCAGGGCAAGGCTGCGGTGATCACCCAGAGCGGGAAGCTGGACATCAATCCCCTGGGCGACAGGCCGAACCTGTTTGTGCGAGACATTCCCGAGACGGATGCCTTTGGCATTCCCAACAGACGCCTGGACCTGGCGGATGTCGTGGGCGGGGGCAGCGGCTTCGGGACCGGCCTTCGTTATGCCGGTGTCGATCCTGCGACCGGTCAGACGGTCTCAACGTACCGTTCCGAACCACGCACAGGCGGCACCGGGCTGGTGAAAGTCCCGGCATTGCCCTTTGTCGATTGCGTATTTGTCCCCCTCGCCGAAGGAGGGCTCATGCCAGTGACCACAGCAGGACACCATTTTGACTTTCCGTCGGCAAGGGGCGATTGGTATGTTGAAATCGCCCACGGAGGAAGACCGGATCCTCGTTCATTCCTGACCCTGGATGGACAGATCTATGGCACGGTGGATCACCCTGCCCTGCTCATGCATGCCAATGTCGGAATGACCTTCGACCTGGATGCCATGCGCGCGAGCCTGACCGGAAGCCGCATCAAGCGTTTCACGTCCATGTGCGGCATCAGCAATCACGTGCAGCGCAACAAAACGCCTGACGCCGTCTTCTATGTCTTGGTGGACGGCCAGGTCAGGTTCTTTCGAAAAATCCAGTTACCGACCGATCTCGCGATGACTGTCCGCGTTGATCTGCGCGAGGACGAGCGATTCCTGACCCTGGTCTGTATGGAAGGCACTGCCAATAATGGCGATTGGACCCTGTTCGGAGTGCCGGCCCTGGAGCTCGAAGGTGTGGAGTAGTAAACCATGAAATACAAGTGATCGCGTCATACTGTGTTGACGTGGATATGCGCACTCTGTGAGGGTGTCACATTATAATCCTAATTTCCGAGGAGGCAGTAACATGAAATTATGTAAACTCTTGGCTCTTGGTATTGGCCTGTTGGCGGCGTGTTCGTTGCACGCTGCTACCGTGACTTTTACTGGAGCGGTTGATGAGTTCTGGAGCACCCCAGACAACTGGGATACGGTGCCGGGAATCGATGACAAGGCCCGGGTACGCAGTGAAGGACCCTGTGTTCTTGATTATGATGCCGGCATAATCAATCAGTATGTCGGGGAGAGCAGTAGTGTAGGCCACTTGATCCTGGTGGATGGCGCGCAGCTTGCGGTCAGGACATGGAACATCATCGGCTATGCCGGTGGCGACGCAGACAACCGTCATACCATTGAGGTGCTGGGCGGTGTCTTGAACGGCGGTCATCCGGATTATCCCAATAACGGGCGCATCTATGTGGGCCGGCAGGGATACGGCCATCTGATTATCGATCACAGCGGTGAAGTGAATCTGCTCCATCAAGAACTCGGCATCGGCAACGAGACCAATGGCGATGGTCTGGTGGAACTCAGAGGCGGCACCTTGAATCTCACGGACAATGGTGATGCGCCGTTGAGTATCGCAACGGGGACCGACGCCGTGGGCCTCATGGATTTTTCCGGCGGCGTGATGAAGCAGAGGTTCTCTGAAGGGCGCCTTACCCGCATCAATGACTACATTGCAAATGGCATGATCACGGCCTACAGCGGTGTCGGCACCGTGGTGGTGGAATCAATCGATGAAAACAATGACGACACACTGGATACGCTGATCGTCAAGGGCCGACACCCCCTGACACCAGGCCCTGAAGACGGCGCCAAAGCGGTGCCGGGCTCTATCACCTTGAGCTGGACCCTGCCTGATCCCTGCGTGCCCGGCCAATCCGTGCCTGTGGACGTGTATTTCACAGACGACCTTCAGGCGCTCAAGAGTTTTATTGACCCGGATGCCATCCGCATTGCAGGCAATCAGACCATCACGTCCATCACGGTGCAGACTCAGGCCAAGACACGATACTACTGGGCTGTGGACACGTATCAGGGCACAGAGAACGATCCCGTGTGGGGGCCGATCTTTGAGTTCTATGCAGACAATATCGCCCCTGTGGTGGCCACGGATCTCGATGTCACCACGTGGCTGACCGATGGCACTGTGGACGTGGCCATGGGTGGCACCGTCACGGATGCAGATCCCACGACAACGACCTGGACCGTGGTCAGCGAACCCAATGAAGGCACGGCCGTGATTGCCAATGCCGATCAGGTGGGCGCGAGTGTCACACTGAGCGAAACGGGCACGTACGTGCTGCAGCTCGAAGCAGATGACGGCGAGTACACGGGTTCCGACACACTGACCATCCATGTGTTTGCCAATAGCTGTCTCGCAGCCCAGTCTTTGCCAGACTATGTGGCCAATCCAGGCGATCTCAATGCTGATTGTGTGGTGGATCAAGCGGACATCGATATCTTGCTGGAGCAATGGCTGAACTGCAATGGTCTCGACTGTCCGAATATTGATCCCGTGGATCCGATTTTACAGTAAACTCTTTAACACGTGGCCATTGTGGAATGTTTCCTACATGAGCCTTTTTCAAAGGAGATGCATCATGAATGCAAGATTGAGTACCCTGATTTCATGTATTATCATATTGTTTCTGACTGGGATGGTTCAGGCCCAAACCGCCAACTGGACGGATGCCGCTCCCGGAGACAGCCTGTGGAGCAATCCGGAAAACTGGGACGAGTACCCCTCCACCGATGGCTACTGGGCCAAAATCGTGAATGGCGAAAACGGTGCGACGCTCAACACCGCAGGTGAGATTTGTCTGAAAATGCACATTGGCGGCGACTTGACCTTCACCGTGATGGACGGTGCAGAACTGACAATGCCCCAGGACCTTGTCATTTCCCGCAGCGGGGTCGGGACATTTGATATGATGGGCGGCACGGTCAATATCGGCCGTGACTTTGAATTTGGATTCGACAATCCGGCCACCTGCAATATGACCGGGGGTACGATTGTTGTGACGCGTGACGTGGAAATGCCGAAAACCGGGAATGAGTATGTGGTGCACATGGATCTCCATGGCGGCACGTTTATCATCACTCGCAACCTGCTGATGACAGAAGGCGCCACCATGGACATCACCGCCGGGACGATGATATTCAGCGCCGACACGGTCGCAGCCATTCAGGGATACATTGACAATGGCTGGATCACGGCCTACGATGGCAATGGTACCATAGAGATGGATTATGATGTCACCCATGAAGGCCAGACCACAGTCAAGGGGGTGCACAGACTTGACCCCAGTCCCGTGGATGGTGGTGCCGCGCCCGCCGGCCTGGTGGAGCTGAGCTGGACATTGCCCGATCCGTGTACACCGGGTCAGTCCGTGCCCGTGGATGTCTATTTCACAGACGACCTTCAGGCCTTGAAATCCTTTATCGATCCAGCCGCCATACGGGTCGTCAGCCAGGGCAACGCGACATCCTTTGCCGTTCAGACCGTGCCGAAAACGCGCTACTACTGGGCTGTTGACACTTATCAGGGCACAGAGAACGATCCTGTCTGGGGACCCATCTTCAGTTTCCTGGCAGACAATATAGCCCCGGACGTGGCCGCCAGCGACGATGTCACCACCTGGGTCGACAATGGCAGTGTCGACGTGATCATTGATGCAACCGTGACGGATATTGATCCCACGACATCGCTCTGGACCGTGGTTTCCGAGCCCGACGATCCCAACAGTCCTGATGCCGTGATCGCCGACCCCACGGCCTTGAACACGGCCATCACCCTGTCCGCGTTGGGTGAGTATGTCTTACAGTTGGAAGCGGATGATGGTGAAAAACAGGGATCGGACATCCTGACGATCCATGTCTACAGTGACCAGTGCGAAGCCGCCAAGTCGCTGCCCGGTTGGCAGGCCCTGCCTGGAGACATCAACCTCGATTGTCAGGTGGATCAGGCAGACCTGGATATCCTGCTCGAGCAGTGGCTGAACTGCAATGCCCTGGATTGCGCGGGCAATTGATCCGTGGACTGAAATAAACACCGTGTTTTTTTTCAGAGGGGCCCTGTCATCTCGGGGCCCCTCTGAGTTGTTTTGTCATAGCCAAAGGAAACCTCTACAAGGACCGGAATCATGAAGAAGGCGTTTACCCTGATCGAGCTATTGGTCGTTATCGCCATTATTGCCGTGCTCATGGGCATTCTCATGCCTGCATTGAACCGCGTCAAAAAGCAGGCTCACAAGATCACATGTCAGGCTCATCTCAAAACCTGGGCATTGTCATTCAAACTCTACACGGACGAGAATGACGGCAAGTTTCATTCCGGGCAAAATACGGGCGGGGCCGGCCTGTGGATGAATGCCCTGTACTCGTATCACAAGGACAATCCCAAACTCCTGCGATGCCCCACAGCCAAGCAGGTGGTGGTTCCTGGCGGTGAATGGGGAACCATTAAATCCTGGCAGTATGAGAGTGGTTCCCGTACATTCATTGGCAGCTACGGCACCAATAACTTCATTGACAACATGACCCAGGCCCGTGGTGCCCGCAAGCTGGAGTGGTTTTGGCGAACCACCCACAACATAAGAGACAACCGCAACACCATTCCGATCTTTGGCGATTCCACCTGGCACGATGCCTGGCCTCAGGACACGGACACACCGGCTCCTGCGCCGGATGCGTTTGGCATCAGCAATCAAGGGGAAACCAACGAAATGCGGCATTTCGCGATTGACCGGCACAATGGAACGGTCAACATGGTGTTTATGGACTGGTCTGTGCAACCGGTCGGACTCAAGGAACTGTGGACGCTCAAGTGGCATCGTCAATTCAACACCGCCAATCCATTTACCTTGGCCGGAGGGGGCCCGGCCATTGACTGGCCGTCCTGGATGCAGCGCTATACAGACTATTAGACCATGAGTGACATGCACACGCGCCCGGAAATGATCAACAGGCATACGAATATGAGTCAAACCAAGCCGACCGTGCTAAAAGAACTGGGGCTGCAATGTGTACCATGGATTTTAAGAAGAGCTTGAGCATTCACAGTGCAGCGATTGGGGCGGTCCTGCTGGTCTTTGCATGCCCCCTATGGGCGAACAGTGCCGACCCCATCAGACTTGACAAGCATCACATTCGGATCGTGTTTTCGGACAAGGAACCCGGCCCTGTCAAGATAGCGTTTGCAGCCCTGAAGAAGGACTTCATGCGGGCCATGGACGCGGAGCCTGTGGTGACTGAGACCATGGACGCGGATCGGTCAAGTCCTGAGATTGTCATTGTCAACCGAGCCACTGGAGCCATCCAGGTCCCCTCTGACAAGGTCAAACCCCTGGATGGGTTTGAGTCGCACCGTGTGTATGCCGATCCTGAATCCAACAGGATCTATGTGGAAGGCCATGACCTCCGCGGCACCATCTATGCCATGTATACCTTCTCCGAGCAGGTGCTTGGTGTCCCCCCCCTGCATGTCTGGTGTTCCTGGGTTCCGGTCAAGAAAGAAACTGTGGCCATACCTGGGGATTTCAATCTGTACTATCGGTCACCCCAGGTCAGATACCGCAGTCTCCTGCCCGGGGATCAGGATTTCTTCAACCCCTGGAAGAAGCGGTCAGCGGAAAATCAGAATGTGTGGCTCGAGACAGCGCTGCGCCTCAAGCTCAACACGGTCGAGACCTACTCCACCATCGAACCGGGCTACAGGTTAACAGATTATGCGAATCTGATCGACAGGTACGGCCTGGTCATCACGGCCCATCATACGTGCGCGTTGAACACGTCGTTTTCCACCTGGGAGGCCTACTGGCAAGAGACGCGCCATCAGGATCCGCCGAAACTTCTGCTGGCCAATGAACCGGCCATTCTGGAGTTCTTCAGGTACAACGCAGAGACCGTGAAAAGGAGCGGCATTGAGAACCTGTGGACTATCGCATTTCGGGGCAGAAAGGACCAGCCCTTCTGGAGCGTCTTCGAGGATGCGCCCGACGAGGAAAGAGACAGGGCCGAGGTCATCAACAGAATGCTGAGGATCCAGCTCGACCTGATCACGGAGGTGACCGAAGATCCCGATCCGTATGTGCGCATCACCTTCTACGATGAGATCGCCGATCTCATGGCCAAGGGACACCTCAAGCCCCCTGCCAGTGAGAACATGATCTGGACCTTTGTGGCTGCGCGCCGCGATCCCTATCCGTACGACGACCTGATTCATTTCACTGCTGACAAACCCGTCAAGCTGGGGTATTACATGAACTTCGCCTTTGCCTCCACCGGCGCGCACGTGGCCCCGGCCGAGGGGCCCTGGAAGATGGAGTTCAACTACCGCTATGTGAGCAGCAAGTCGCCGCTCTACTTCTCAGTGGTGAACGTGGGCAACATGCGAGAATTTCTCCTGGAGCTGTCGGCCAATGCCAAAATGCTGTGGGACTACGATGCGTATAATACCGACCAGTTCATGCTGGACTATTGCACCCAGTATTTTGGGGCCGAGCATGCCGGGGCGATAGCAAGACTCTACCGGGATTTCTACCACGCCTATTGGCAGCCCAAGGCCACGGAGTTCCCGGGCATGGCGCGTCAATTCCTGTTTCAGGATCTGAGATATGCCAGGGCTTTTGATCACATGGTCGAGGAGTTCTATGCCTCTGAAGGAGACATCAACATGAATCCCCTGCACAAGATCGGATACGAGAGCGTGCCGGGACGCACGTTCCGCATAGATCTTGAGCATAACCACAGCACAAACCAGGTCGATGCCATGCTGTACGGCATGACCCAAACCATACCGAAGTTCGAGTCCGTGGCTGCACGCTGCTCTGACATGATGGGCCAACTGGATGAAGACAAGCAGACCTTCTTCAATGACAACCTGCGTGTGCACAGCCATTACATGGCACATCTCAGCAAGACACTCTACCACTATGTGTATGCGTACAAGCATCAGAAGGATCCTGCTGCATTGGGAAAACATCTTGACCTGGCATACCATGAAGCCGTGCGAGCCCAACAGGTCTTGTTCGAAGCGCAGCACGGCATCTTCTCCACCTGGTACTCTGACGCAGAACCCCTGAACCGAACGTTCCAGATTGACCGGCTGTTAACTCGAATCATCCAATTGAAAGAACAGGATAAGTAAAGGGTGTCCAACCTTTGACTGGCTTGCTCTGAAACCACACTACCCTTGAGGCCCACTTGATGAAACATTCCGTTGTGATCGCCATCGTTGCTCTGATGCTCACCTGTGTTCTGCCTGCAGCCACTGGCCAACCGCCTGCGCCCGAGGTCGCGCATGCCTCTGCACACGCAACCGCCCTGTCACAGGATTGGCCGCAGTGGCGTGGACTGAACCGCGATGGAGTCGCCGCGCACTGTCCTCCGCTGTCCTGGCCGCCCACCGGGCCGGAGCTCATTTGGAAGAGCGAATCCATCCCGGCCAATCTCGAGGGTGGCTTTGGCAGCGTGGCCATTGCCCATGGCAGGGTCTACGTGTTTGTGTCCTGGCAAGATGGGTTCAACGGCGTTGCCGGGCCGCAGGATGTGATCGTGTGCCTCGATGAAGCAACCGGCAAAACCCTGTGGATGACCGGGTTTCCCAGTGTCAAGACCGATCATCCCTCGGGCAGCGTCCCGTGCGTGGCTGGGGACAGGGTATTTGCCTTTGGGTCCCAGCGACTGTATTGTCTGGACGCAGACACCGGTACAATGCGATGGCAATCCGGCATCACCGGCGCACAGATCAGTGCCTCTCCCCTGTTTGCCGACGGGATGGTCTTTGCCCTCAGTAATGCGCTGCGTGCCTACGATCCCAATGGGGGCGAGCCAGTGGATCCTCGCAATCCTGACGGTCCCCGTCAACCCAAGCTCCTTTGGGAACAGCCCAAGGCGGCCGGCGGCCCAAGCTTTGAAGGCGTGGAACACACGTCCTACAATTGCTCCCCTGCTGTGTGGCGGAAACAGGGTGTCACCTACATCATCACCTGCGGCGACAAGCTGACCTGTGTCAATGCCAGGACCGGGGCAGTCCAATGGCAGGCACCGGGCCCAGGCGGTGCCAGTGCCACGCCTGCCGTGTACGGGGACACGGTGGTGATCAACTACGGCCTGGGACGCGGCACCTACGCGTACCACATGACGCCGGATAAGGCCGAGCAACTCTGGCGCATCAGCAAGTCCGACCGCGGCACCACCCCGGTCATTGTCAACGGCCGTGTGTTTCAGTACGGCGCAGGCAGCTATGCCTGCTATGATCTGTTCACCGGTCAGGAAAAATGGAAGCAGCGCTTCGGCGGTGAGATCAGTTCGCCCATTGCAGCAGACGGCAAGATTTTCGGGTTCTATAGCGGGGCCTCAGCCATCACGGTCTTCAATGCCGCGTCAGATAAATTTGAACAGATCGACACCCTGCAGTGCGCAGGCGTGGTGGCGTCCTCACCGGCCATTGCCAACGGCAGACTCTATGTGCGCAAGGGCAATTGCGTGGCCTGCTATGGCTTGACGCGCGATCCCAACGAGAAGATCGTGCTTCCGCCGCTGGCCGTGGCTGCAGGCCAACCCCTGCGCATTCTGTTGGGCAGCACAGAAGACTGGACCGATGCCGAGGGCCGTGTCTGGTCAGCGGATCGATTTGTCAGCACAGGCGAACCCTTTGCCGCCAAAGCGGCGATCCGGCCAAAGACCGACCTGTCTCGCATCTACCAGTCGGGGCGCAAGGGCCTGACCGGCCTGGTCCTGCATCTGGTCAATGGACCCTACACGATACGCGCCCACTTCTGCGAAACAGACGAGGGCATTGCCGAACCCGGCTTGCGTATCATGAGCCTCTATGTCAACGATCAGGAGACAGGAGACATTGATCCCTTTGGC